>DVLW01000088.1 GCA_018715285.1 Candidatus Faecivivens stercoripullorum
CTTAATGAGGGTCAGCGTGAGCACCAGTGAAAAAAGCAGAATTATCAGAATCAGCAGACAGTTGACGACGGTCATCACCGTCTTACCCACATCTGCCTTGGTTATAGACCTTCGGTTCGGCACGAATCAGTCCCTCTCTTCCATTATTCCACATAAAACGGGTGGTTATGTCCTTTTTCGCAGACAGATTTTCAGATAAAATCATTATACATGAAATAGAGGTAAAAAGCAAGAAAAATAAAAATCAAAAAAATTTTCAAAAAAGGGTTGACAAATCGGAAAACACCGTGTATAATAACACTTGTTCGCGAGACACCCCGGAAACAAAACACCGGGTGGTCACAAAAAGCGAAAGCCTTTGATGGGGGTATAGCTCAGCTGGGAGAGCATCTGCCTTACAAGCAGAGGGTCACAGGTTCGAGCCCTGTTGTCCCCACCATCTGGCCCGGTAGCTCAGTTGGTTAGAGCGCCAGCCTGTCACGCTGGAGGTCGTGGGTTCGAGCCCCATTCGGGTCGCCATCCTTTATAAGGATTTTGTCCGAGACTTTCGGACAAATGCCTCTGTAGCTCAGTCGGTAGAGCAGGGGACTGAAAATCCCCGTGTCGTTGGTTCGATTCCGACCGGAGGCACCATATGCGGATTTAGCTCATCTGGTAGAGCGCCACCTTGCCAAGGTGGAGGTAGCGAGTTCGAGCCTCGTAATCCGCTCCATTTTTTTTGGCGTCATAGCCAAGCGGTAAGGCAAGGGACTGCAACTCCCTGACTCCCCAGTTCAAATCTGGGTGACGCCTCCAGAAAATGACTCGCATAACTGCGAGTCATTTTTCTTTTGCAAAAACGCGGAAGATTTTTGTATTCGATTGCGATCGATTGAAAAATCTTCCGCTTTTTTGTTTGTCTGTCAAATGGAATGCCCCTTTGCGAAACTGCCAGAATTTTCTGTATGCAAGTCGCATGGGGAAGAAAGGAGCTATTATGATTGAAGTCGAACATCTATGTAAAACCTTCACGGTATCCCGACGGGACGCAGGCATCAGACAGGCTGTCAGCGCATTGTTTCGCCGTGAAACAGAAAAAATCCGTGCATTGGATGATGTCAGTTTCCGGATAGAAGCCGGAGAGATGGTGGGATATATCGGCCCGAACGGAGCCGGGAAAAGTTCCACCATCAAGGTTATGTCCGGAATCCTGACGCCGGACAGCGGTATCTGCCGGATCAATGGCCTCGTGCCATGGAAACAGCGCAGAGAACATGTCAGCCGGATTGGCGTTGTATTTGGACAGCGCAGTCAGCTGTGGTGGGATATTCCCGTCATTGATTCTTTTATGCTGCTGAGAGACATTTATCGCACGCCTGACGCGGTTTTCCGAAAAAACCTGTCCCAGCTGACCGAGATGTTATCTTTGCAGGAGATTCTGCGGACACCTGCCAGACAGCTTTCTCTCGGCCAGCGGATGCGGTGTGAGATTGCGGCTTCACTGCTGCATGAACCGGCTGTACTGTTTCTGGACGAGCCCACAATTGGACTGGACGCCGCGTCTAAACTGGCAGTCCGGGATTTTATCTGTCAGCTTAACCGTGAAAAAGGAACGACGATTATCCTGACTACCCATGATATGCAGGATATTGAGGCACTTGCCGGACGGATTATCCTGATTGGAAAAGGAAAAATCCTGATGGATGGAGATATAGAAGATTTTCGCCGTCAGCTTTCACCAGTTCGGACGGTAACCGTTTCTACCCGAAAGTTTGCGGATATTACATTGCCGGACGGTGTTCAGCTGGTCCAAAAACAGGGAGAAAGCGGTGGACGGATGGTTTTTACTACCGATACCGAAAAGGTCCCTGTTCCGCAGCTGATTGGGATGTTGTCTGAAAAGCTGGAAATGTATGACCTGTCGGTCGAGAATATTTCAATGGACGCACTGGTTCTTTCCCTCTACAAAAAATATCAGATTTAAGGGGGAAATCAGAATGCAAAGAGAATATTCTCAGCTGAGACAGTATATTACCCTTTTTAGAATTCGCTTTATTGCCGGTCTTCAATACCGGGCAGCTGCTGTTGCCGGGATTATGACCCAGTTTGCCTGGGGTGGAATGACGGTATTGCTGTATCGTGCTTTTTATCAGGCTGACCCGTCGGCTTTTCCCCAATCATTTGAGTCGATGTGCAGTTATATCTGGATTCAGCAGGCTTTTCTGGCAATTTTCATGGTCTGGGGGATGGACCCCGAACCATTCAACCTGATTAAAAGCGGTGATATCGCCTATGAACTTTGCCGTCCTGTCAGTATCTACTGGATGTGGTTTGTCAAAAGCGCCGCTATACGGCTTGCCAAAGCAGTATTGCGGTGTATGCCGCTGCTGATTTTTGCACTGCTGCTTCCCCACCCTTACCGGCTGATTTTGCCGGATGCCGGGAGATTGCTTCTGTTTGCCGGTTCGGTTTTGCTGGCGCTGGTCAATATAGTGGCATTTACGATGCTGATTTATATCTCGACTTTTTACACACTGGATTCCACAGGATTACGGTCACTGTTGTCCACCCTGGCGGAATTTTTGTCCGGCGGCTTGATTCCGCTTCCCTTTTTTCCGGACAGCCTGCAAAGGATTTTGGCATTGCTCCCATTTGCGGGTATGGAGAATACGCCGCTCCAGCTGTATAACGGAACGCTGATAGGATCTCAGGCAGTCTTTGCAATCGGGATGCAGATGCTGTGGGCGACTGTCATGATCGGTACAGGCGTTGTCTGGATGCGGCGTGCGCTGAAAAACGTCGTGGCACAGGGCGGATGACAGGAGGTGCGAAAATGAGACTGTATTTTCATTATCTTTCGTTACATATTCGGGAGCGGATGGAATATAAAAAATCCTTTCTGCTCAACTTGATAGGCCAGTTTCTGGGAAGTTTTTCGGCTTTTCTGGTAATATATTTCATGTTTGACCGGTTTCACTCGGTTCAGGGGTTTACATTTTCCCAGATATTGTTGTCTTTTAGCGTGGTACTGATGGCATTTTCTCTGTCAGAATGTTTTTTCAGAGGATTTGATGTCTTTTCCACAATGATTGGCAACGGTGAATTTGACCGGATTCTGGTACGGCCGCGCAATACGGTTTTCCTGGTGATCTGCTCTAAATTGCAGCTGGACCGGCTTAGCCGGGTTTTACAGGCGTCTGTCATGCTGGCGTATGCACTTCCCCGTTGTGGTGTGGAATGGACGCTGACCCGGGTTGGCGTGCTGATTATGATGATCGGGTGTGGGATGGCAGTATTCTGCTGCCTGTTTATCTGCGGTGCGACGTTGTGCTTTTTTACCATTGAAAGTGTGGAGGTTATCAACATATTTACAGATGGCGCAAGAGAATTTGGCGCATATCCATTTGCTGTGTACGGAAAAAGCATCTTGCGGCTGCTGACGTTTGTAGTGCCGCTGGCCTGTTTTCAGTACTGGCCGATGATGTGGCTGATATACCCTGACAGCCCGGTTTTATATGCTTTCTGTCCATTATTTTCCTTATTGTTTATCCTGCCGGTTTCGCTGCTGTGGAAGCTGGGAGTAAGCAAATATCGATCTACAGGTTCCTAAAATAATTAAAAAACAGGTGCGCTGAAACAGTCTTTCAGTGCACCTGTTTTTATATGCCGGTAATGATAAAATAGTCAAAAAGAAAGGCTCCTTACAGTGCATCGCGCCTTGCGGACACATTGGACGCAGCTTTGGCTTCGGGATATTTAAGACGGATACGGTCTGCGATCATTGCGATAAATTCCGAGTTGGTAGGCTTACCGCGTGTATTCTGGATGGTGTAACCAAAGTAGTTGGTGAGAACGTCGACATCGCCGCGGTCCCATGCTACTTCGATAGCATGACGGATTGCTCGCTCTACACGGGAAGGTGTGGTGTCAAAATACCGTGCAACCGCCGGATAGAGTTCCTTTGTCACCGAATCAATGACCTTCATGTCAGCCAGCGCAATTAAAATCGCTTTGCGCAGGTAATGATAACCCTTGATGTGCGCGGGTACACCTACCTGATGAAGAATATCGGTGATGATAATTTCCCGCTGCTGCTCGTTGTCGGCAGAAGCAGTGTGGTTGGAGTTATCCTCCATCGTGCAGATGGCGTCTACACGGTCAACCAGCGCAGATACGGCAATCGGACGCAGCATGATATGACAGTTGGGCAGCCGGGTCAGCATCTTTTCGGTAAAATCGTTGGTAAAAGATGATGTAATGATAAAATATGGCAGCTGTGACTCGGAACTGAGGGTATTGATGACCGCGATTGCGTCAACATGACGCATCTGTGTATCCATAATGACCAGATCGGGATGTTCGTCCTGGATGGCGGACAGTACTTCAAAGCCATCTCTTTTGCGCAGAATGACTTCATATCCTTTTTCCTGCAGCTTTTCCTTACAGCTGTTTCGGAAATCTGTCGCGTCATCGCTGAGTAAGATCTTTTTTCTGTTCATTTGTTGTTCCTCCTGTTGATTGTTTTTTCGAACGCTGAATTTATTTTAACAAATATTTTTTCAAAAATGAACAGCAAACCGGCAAATAATTTTTTTTCGCAGACAAACGGCTGTCCATCGATGAAAAAAGTAATTGTCAACATAATTTTATCACTAATCCCTGTTTTACATGTCGGTCCTTGTCGACGGCCCTTAAATATTTAAAATTTGGCAAATCATCAGAGCAATAAGTCGAAATATAATTTATTTTAGTCATTATTTTTAATATTTTGGATGTTAATTTTCAGTTAGTCGTATCCTTTCCGTATGGATTCGCGGTTTCGACAGACTGTGCGGAGCATGTCCGCTACAATAAGGGTATCAAATCACAGAAAAAGGAGAATTGCCATGAACACGGATGTATTTGGTTCTGTTGCAGCAGGCAGATGCCGGTGCAGCATCTCCTGCCAGGAACAGATTCTGAATGTTAAAATTTCAGGTGAAATCGATCAGGCGGGTGCAGCGGTTATCCGGGAACAGATTGACCGGGCAGCGGAAAGCTGTCTGCCCCAGACGCTGATGCTGGACTTTTCAGGGGTTCACTTTATGGATTCCAGCGGTATAGGACTGGTGATGGGAAGATTTCGGCTGATGCAGACGATGGGCGGAGAACTGCTGGTAACCGGCGCTTCTCCCAGAATCCGGCGCCTGATGCAGATGGGCGGACTGGACAAACTTCCCATATTCGGAAAAAATCCCATCCATAACAATCCGTCAAGACAACTGTGAAAATGAAAGGACGAATCCGACATGAAAGCGACCAATACTATGACTCTTACTTTTGACAGCCTTCCGGTGAATGAAGGCTTTGCCCGTTCAGCGGTGGCAGGCTTTTTTGCCCAGCTTGATCCAACAGTCGAGGAACTTTGCGATATCCGTACCGCAGTCAGTGAAGCTGTCACCAACAGTATCGTACATGGTTACCGGTATTCCCAGGGAAAAGTCCGGATGACAGCACGGATTTATGATGGCCGAAAGATTCAGATTATTATTCGGGATACCGGCTGCGGAATTGAAAATATTGAACAGGCAATGGAGCCGCTGTATACCACAGATCCGGAAGGTGAGCGTTCGGGACTCGGATTTTCGGTGATGCAGTCTTTTATGGATACTGTCCGGGTTACGTCCGCTCCCGGTAAGGGTACAACCGTCACGATGCAGCGGGTTTTGTCACCGCTTGCCGAGGAGACACAGCAGGAATGACCCGGCAGTATACCGGACAGGAGCAGCCCAGTCAGGCAGCACCGGACAAGTCTTCACAGTCTGCGCCAGGACGGGAAGAACGGGATCAGTTTATTCTGGCCAACATGGGGCTTGTACATGCTCTTGCCCACCGGCTGAAAGGCCGTGGAATCGAATATGAAGAGCTGGTCAGTGCCGGGTGTGTTGGGCTGCTCAAGGCGGCAGACGGGTTTGAACCGGAGCGGGGACTCAAGTTTTCGACCTATGCGGTACCGGTTATCCTGGGGGAGATGAAACGGCTGTTCCGGGACGGCGGAACAGTTAAGGTCAGCCGTTCATTAAAGGAACTTTCTCTGCGGGTACTGCGGGAAAAGGAACGGATAAGTGTACAGCTGGGACGGGAACCTCGTCTGGAAGAACTGGCTGCCAGCCTGCAAATCGATACGGCACTTTGTGGGGAAGCTCTTTCGGTAAGTCTTCCTGCTATTTCGCTTACGGTGGATCATGACGATGATGAAGGCGGACAGCTTGATCTGCCGGTACAGTCTCCTGAAGAACTGCTGACCGATCGGCTTACTTTGCAGCAGCTTCTGGGTGAGCTGGAACCAAAAGACAGAAAACTGATTATCCTGCGTTATTTCCGGGAAAAAACACAGGTTGAAACGGCGGCTCTTCTCGGAATGACACAGGTTCAGGTTTCACGGCGTGAAAAAAAGCTCCTGCAGCAGATGCGCGAAAAAATGGTATAACCATATAAGCTGTTTCCGGTATTTGAACACCGGGACAGCTTTTTTTATTGTACGAAAAAACCGCAGAATGTCCCTGTGGACATTCTGCGGAATATGTTCTGCTCAGATTATTTGTTGCCGAAGTATCTTTCCAGCAGGCCAGCGAAAGCCTTGCCATGACGAGCTTCGTCACGAGCCATCTCATGAACGGTGTCATGGATTGCATCCAGGTTCAGAGCTTTTGCACGTTTAGCAAGGTCGGTCTTGCCAGCGGTTGCGCCGTTCTCAGCCTCAACACGCATTTCGAGGTTCTTCTTGGTGGAGTTGGTGACAACTTCGCCCAGCAGCTCAGCGAATTTTGCAGCATGTTCAGCTTCTTCGTAAGCAGCTTTCTCCCAGTACAGGCCGATCTCGGGGTAGCCTTCACGATGAGCAACACGAGCCATAGCCAGGTACATACCAACTTCGCTGCATTCGCCATTGAAGTTTGCACGCAGATCGTCGATGATGTCCTGAGGAGCGCCTTCAGCAACACCGACAACATGCTCGGAAGCCCAGGTCATGGTGTCAGCCTGTTCAACAAACTTGGAAGCGGGAGCGCCGCAAACGGGACATTTTTCGGGAGCGGAATCGCCTTCATGAACATAACCACATACGCTGCAGACAAATTTTTTCATATACAATACATCCTTTCTTTTACTTAAAGCCTGATGGCTGTTTGACTGTTTCATATCCAGCAGGTTTGCTGTGACTCTATTATAGCCGAAGCAAATGGTTTTGTCAAGGGATTTTAGAAAAATTCTAAAATATTTCTTTTAATTTACATATTTCATCCGAACCATCAGAAATATAAATATTATGGCTCAGTTATTTGCAAAATCAGCCGCCATCTGTTATAATAAATATTAGTTATTGGTAAAACATATTCCCCTTTACCCGGCGGCGTTTTTTCTTATTTTGTCAGTTGGCTTTATGAGGGGTAAGAGGGATTTTGTTTTTATTTTTGATATTTTTTTGAGTGCGTGCAACAGATGGAGCAAATTGAGGCACTATATATACGAGAGA
>DVLW01000089.1 GCA_018715285.1 Candidatus Faecivivens stercoripullorum
GACAAACGTTGCTCTCTCAAGATTTCCCGTACCCACAAGGACCTCGTCAAACGGCTGTTTGAGCTGGAAGTCCCGGAAATCTATGATGGTACCGTTGAAGTACGCGCAATCTCCCGTGAGGCTGGTTCCCGTACCAAAATCGCTGTTATCAGCAAAAACCCTGACGTCGATCCCATCGGCGCCTGCATCGGCCCCAAGGGAAGCCGTATCGCTTCTATCGTTGAGGAACTGCATGGCGAAAAAATCGACATCGTTCGTTTCTCCGAGGACGACGCTACATTTATTAAAGAAGCGCTCTCCCCTGCTGTCGTTACCGAAGTTCAGCTGCTGCCCGGTACTGAAAAAGCTTGCCGCGTAATCGTACCTGACAACCAGCTCTCTCTCGCAATCGGCAACAAGGGTCAGAATGCAAAACTCGCCGCCAAACTGACCGGCTACAAGATCGATATCCGCTCGGAAAATGAGGCTCGGGAACAGGCTCTGGAAGCTACCGACGAACAGGAAGAACTGTTTGCTGATGAGACTCCCGCTGAGGATACCGCAGCTGAGGAACTGGATGTATGAAAAAGATTCCATTGAGGATGTGCACCGGGTGCGGTGAAATGAAGCCTAAAAAAGAACTGGTTCGGGTTGTCCGCTCCAGTGAGGGCGAAATTTCACTCGACCTGACCGGACGTAAATCCGGACGGGGCGCTTATGTATGCCCCAATCTTGAATGCCTGAAAAAGGCACGCAAGACCCGCCGGATTGAAAGAAGCCTGGACTGCAAAATCCCTGACGAGCTGTATGACGCAATGGAAAAGGAGATGGAAGGCAATGGGTGAGCGGTTTTACTCTACCCTCGGGCTGTGTATGCGGGCCGGCAGACTGTCCTTTGGGTTTGATACCGTAAAAGAAGCGGTTAAGGCCGGTAAAGTCTGCCTGCTGATGACAGCATCCGATCTGTCGGAAAAGACCAGCAAAGAGGTCGTTTTTCTCGCCTCCAAATACCAGATTCCATATCTGGCACTGGACAGAACCCAGAGCCAGCTCCGCTCGACCATCGGTAAACTGACCGGCGTTCTTGCCGTCACCGATGACGGGCTCGCCCGTTCCCTTCAGGCCTCGGCAAACGAATGAATAAGCCCGGCCTGTCCGGATTCTTTTTCCCCAGCAGCCGTCGATATATGACCATAACATGAATTTCTACCGATCGATATCCGGATTACCGGTGTGATCAGAAAGGCAAGGTATTATGACGGTTAAAAAGTATAAACTGAATGATATCGCAAAAGACCTCGGCCTTCCGGCTAAGGAAGTTGCCGCAATGCTGGCGGCTCACTTCGGCACTGAACCGAAAAAAACCGGCGCTGTTCTGACTGAACAGGAAGTTAATGTCGTATTTGAACATTATACTTCTGCCAACCAGGTCGCAAACTTTGATGGTTATTTCGCAAGCCGTGAGGAAGCTCCTGCTCCCCGTACCGAAAAACCTTCCGCTACCGAAAAGGCAAAAGCGGTTCTGAATAAGGCGGCTGAAAAGGTTTCTGAAAAACTGAAAGCCTCCAAAACTGCTTCCAAAGCTGCTGTAAAAGCAGAAGCGGATGAGAAACCGGCTGAAAAAACTGCATCGCCTGAATCAGCAGCAGATACGCAAAATGCACCGGTTCAGCAGCAGGAAACTGTTGTTAAACCCGCAGCAGCATCCAACCAGCCAGAAACTCCTCAGCAGACCGCTGAGGTCCGGAAAACTACAGAGGAAAAGGTTCCTCAGCAAAATACTCCTGAACAGCCTGAGCCTGTAAAAGAACAGCCTGCTCCCGCTGCTCAGCAAACCCCTGCAAAACAGGACGCCAAACCTGCTGATAAACCGGAAAGTGAACCGGCAGATCAGCAGACTGAGCAGTCTACACCAGCCAACAAAAAAGAGGCTGAAGATTCCGAAGAAAAGGTCGTTGAAAAAGTGGCAGATAAACCTGAAAAGACAGAAATGCGCAAGAACGCATCTGAACATAATAACAATAACAGCAATAACAACCGCCGCCCTGCATCTGGTGAACGCAGATTCTCTTCTGACTCCCACGGCGGCCGGGACAATAACCGCGACAATAACCGTCCCCGTAATGGCGGCGCTGACCGCGGCCAGCGGAATGACCGCAATAATGATCGCGGCGGATTCAGAAACAATGACGGTAATCGTCCCCGTCCTCAGCAGAACGCTCCGGCTCGTCCCGCAAACAACCATCCTGCTCCTGCTGCTCCGGCAGCTCCCGCTGAACCGGTTGAAAAGGAACGTACCATCCGTCACGTTGATACCAAAACCTCTGACGTAAACCTCGATAAATACAACGAGCATTATGAGGATATCGCACCTGAAAAGGCTGTCCGCAGAGGCGATTCCCAGCAGAAAAAACAGAAGCTCAAACAGAAATCCCAGCAGCAGAAAAAGGGTAAATTCGGTGGACCCAAAAAGGAAACCGAAGCTGAAAAACTTCAGCGCCTTGCTCTGGAAAGAGCACGCAAACAGCAGCTCAAGGTTATGATTCCGGACGAAATCACTGTTTCCGAGCTGGCATCCAGACTGAAAGCAACTGTCTCTGAAGTTATTAAAAAGCTGATGATGATGGGCGTTATGGCTGCTCAGCACGAAGTAATCGACTTTGATACCGCTGCCCTGGTCGCTATGGAAATGGGCGCTAAGGTAGAAAAAGAAGTCGTTGTCACCATCGAAGAACAGCTGATTCACGACGAAACCGATAACGCGGAAGATCTGCTTCCCCGCTGCCCTGTCGTCGTTGTCATGGGTCACGTTGACCACGGCAAAACCTCTATCCTCGACCGTATCCGCCATACTCATGTCACTGCCGGTGAGGCAGGCGGCATTACCCAGGCTATCGGTGCTTATCAGGTTGACGTCGACGGCAGCCCGATCACCTTCCTGGATACCCCTGGTCACGAAGCATTTACCGCAATGCGTGCAAGAGGTGCAGCTGTAACGGATATCGCTGTACTGGTTGTTGCAGCGGATGACGGTATCATGCCCCAGACAGTTGAAGCAATCAACCACGCAAAGGCAGCTGGCGTCCAGATCATTGTCGCCATCAACAAGATGGATAAACCCCATGCTGACCCTGAGAGAGTTAAACAGGAACTGACTGAATATGGTCTGGTTCCCGAAGAATGGGGCGGCGATATCATCTGTGTTCCCGTATCGGCTCTGACCGGTCAGGGCATCGATGACCTGCTGGAAAATATCCTGCTGGTTGCAGATGTCCAGGAACTCAAGGCAAACCCCAACCGTCTGGCAAAGGGCGCTGTTATCGAAGCACGTCTTGACAAGGGCCGCGGTCCTGTCGCTACCCTTCTGGTACAGAACGGTACCCTGCGCACTGGTGATATCATCATCGCCGGTACCTCGGTCGGCCGTGTACGCCAGATGCTGAATGATAAAGGCCAGATCGTAACAGAAGCCGGTCCGTCGGTTCCTGTTGAGATCACTGGTATGGCAGAAGTTCCCGCTGCCGGCGATATCTTCAACGCAGTTGAAAACGAACGTCTCGCACGTGAACTGGTTGAACAGAGACGCCAGGAACAGAAGGAAGAACAGTGGGGCGCTGCCAAGAAGGTTACTCTGGATAACCTCTTCAGCCAGATCGCTGAGGGTGAGAGAAAAGAACTGGATATCGTCGTCAAGGCTGACGTTCAGGGCTCCGCTGAGGCTGTCAAACAGTCGCTGGAAAAACTCTCCACCGAAGAAGTCAAAGTCAAGGTTATCCATGCAGGTGTTGGCGCTGTCAGCAAGTCTGACGTTATGCTCGCCAACGCTTCCGGCGCAATCATCATTGGATTCAATGTCCGTCCTGACCCTGTTGCCAAGGCTGACGCCGAGGCCAATGAGGTCGAAATGAGAATGTACCGGATTATCTACGACGCAATCGATGACGTCAAGGACGCTATGAAGGGTATGCTTGCACCTAAGGTACGCGAGGTCGAACTCGGCCGTGCTGAGGTACGCCAGGTTTATAAGATCTCCAACGTCGGTACCGTTGCAGGTGCTTATGTCCTCTCCGGCAAGGTCGCACGTGATGCACAGATCCGTGTTGTACGTGATGGCATTGTCATTGTTGAAGACCAGATCGACTCCCTCAAGCGCTTTAAGAATGATGCCAAGGAAGTTGCAGAAGGTTATGAATGCGGTATCTCGCTGGTGAAATTCTCCGATATCAAGGAAGGCGATATCTTCGAGGCCTTCAAGATGGAAGAATACCGCGAAGAATAATCGATCCGTTATTTTCGGGGCAGAGAGGTTTTTACCTGGCTGCCCCACTCTTTTATCTGAATGAAAGGAGTCATTTCGATGGCCAATTACCGTATCGGTCGGCTGGGTGAAGATATTAAACGCGAACTCTCCGCTCTGCTCAGAGAACTCAAAGACCCGCGTATCTCCCCGATGACCAGTATCCTGCGCTGTGAGGTCTCCCCTGACGGCTCGCACTGCAAGGTAAATGTCAGTGCAATCGAAGGTGAAGATGCTACTAAAGAAACCTGCAAGGGTCTCACTTCCGCAAGCGGATACCTCCGTCGGGAAATCGGTTCCCGGCTGCATCTGCGCAAATGCCCGGAACTGCACTTTGTGGCGGATAACTCCATCGCATACAGTGCCCATATCAACGAAATCCTCCACAAAATCGCTGACCAGCGTGCTGAATCTTCGGCAGATGAGGAACAGAGTGAGGATTTGGAAGATTAAGTAAGAAAGGATAAGTATATGTTGACTCGCCATCAGGCCGCTGAGATGCTGGCTTCTTTCGACCGGGTGCTGATCCTCTGTCACCGTAATCCCGATGGGGATACACTGGGAAGCGGGTTCGCACTCTGCCGTGCTTTCCTGAATCAGGGAAAAAAGGCGCGTGTTTTCTGCAATGACCCGATTCCGGAAAAGTTCAGCTATATGATTCCGGAACAGCAGGAAGATTTTGTTCCGCTGCATGTCGTTTCGGTTGATGTCGCAGATCCTGCTTTGCTGGGGCCGAATACTGAACAGATGATCGCGCCGTACAGCCCGATTGAGTTATCTGTCGACCACCACCCGACCCATAAACAGTTTGCGCAGGAGCTTTTTCTGGAAGCAGACAGCGCCTCCTGCTGTGAGATTGTCCGGGAACTGCTGCGGGAAATGGGATGGGAAATCGACGCTGGTATCGCAAACTGTCTCTATACCGGACTTTCAACCGATACCGGATGCTTTAAATTTTCCAACACCACTCCACGTACCCACCGGATTGCAGCTGAAATGATCGAAATGGGCGCCGACCATACCCGTATCAACAAGGTTATGTTTGATACCGTCACATTCAATGAGCTGGAACTGGAACAGCTGGCTTTGGAAAAAATGTGGATGTCGGATGACCAGAAAATCGCTGTCCTCACCATTACAACTGATATGCTCCGTCAGACCGGCGTTTCAGAGGCTCAGCTCGACCGGATTACCGCCCTTACCCGTAAAATCAGCGGGGTTGAGGTTGGAATCACCATCAAACAGCGTGGTGAAGCGGATTATAAGGTTTCGGTCCGCACGGCAGAAACAATATCCGCTTCTAAAATCTGTGAGCATTTCGGCGGCGGCGGACATGCACGCGCGGCTGGATGCCAGTTTGATCTGAGCGACCCGGTTGTCATTCGGGAAAAACTGGTTGAAGCAGTTTATAAAACGGCTGAGGAGGAGAGGTGCGCCGGCCAATGAGTGACTTTGTACCCAATGGCGTACTGTGCATCGATAAACCAGCCGAATTTACTTCATTTGATGTGATTGCCAAACTGCGCGGTATTACCCATACCCGCAAAATCGGCCATGCCGGTACCCTCGACCCGATGGCTACCGGCCTGTTGCCGGTCTTCTTTGGGACGGCGACCAAAGCGTGCGATATTCTGCCGATTCAGGATAAACGGTATCTGGCAGGTTTCCAGCTGGGAATGACAAGTGATACCGAAGATATCTGGGGCAGCTGCACAAAGACCGGTGTAACGGTTCCTGACAGAGAGACTGTTGAATCGGCGCTTGAACATTTCCGCGGAGAAATCATGCAGGTGCCGCCGATGTACTCTGCCCTGTCGGTCAGCGGAAAGCGGCTGTATGACCTCGCAAGACAGGGCATCACGGTCGAAAGACAGCCGCGTCCGGTGACAATCTACCGTCTGGAACTGACCGGATATGACCCGGAAACAGGCAGTGGTACACTGGATGTCTGCTGCTCAAAGGGAACCTATATCCGCACACTCTGTGCTGATCTGGGACAGAAACTGGGTACCGGCGGCGTAATGTCTTCGCTTAGAAGAACCGAAGCAGCTGGTTTTACGCTGGATGACGCGGTCAGTCTCGAAACGGTAGCTGAGTGGATGCAAAATGATGGGCTGAAAGGAAAACTGTTGTCGGAAGAACGGCTTTTCTCTCCCTACCCTGCTATCCGCCTGAATCCGGTTCAGACAAGGATGTTTTTAAACGGCGTCCGGATGGATCTGAACAGAATCCCGGACGCGGCAAAGGCTGACCCGTCAACTCCCTGGCGTATCTTTGGAGCAGATGGGCAGTTTTTGGGACTGGGACAGGCGTTTACTGAAGCAAAGGAACTGCGCCTGCTGAAATTCTTCGTGGAAAGGAACTGACTGATGGAAATCTGTAATCAGGTATCACAATTTTCACAGCTGCCCGATACGGCAGTTGCACTCGGGCTTTTTGACGGCGTTCACCGCGGTCATCAGGCTGTGATCCGGGCAGCTGCAAACTGCGCTCCGGAACTGATGCCGGCAGTATTTACCTTTCGGTTTGATACCCGCGAGGTCGTTACCAAAAAACAGTTTGGCCAGCTGCTTCGACCGGAACTTAAAGCTGCCAAACTGGAGGAATATGGTATCCGATTTATGCTGGAACCGCCATTTTCCACCATCATGAAGATGGAACCGGAAAGTTTTATTCAGGGTATCCTCTTCAACTTCATGCACGCAAAAGCTGTATTCTGCGGTGAAGATTTCCGGTTCGGAAAAAATGCGGCCGGCAATACCGAACTGCTGAAAAGAGCCTGTGAAAAAAACGGCGTTCAATTCCATATCGTACAGCCTGTGCTGGATGACGGCGTTCCGGTCAGCTCGACCAGAATCCGCGCCGCTTTACGGGAAGGCGATATCGCTCTGGCCAACCGGCTGCTGGGAAGCCCCTATATGACCTGTGGAACAGTTGTACACGGACGGCATATGGGACATGAGCTCGGGTTTCCGACTATTAACCAGCTTTTTTCTCCGGAAGATCTGATTCCACGCTTTGGCGTATACGCAACCATCGTCGAGATTGACGGCAAGCAGTATATCGGTGCAACAGATATCGGCGTTAAACCGACGGTCGGTGAAGGATATGCTCCCGCTGCGGAAACATATATTCTGGATTTCGACGGCGATCTGTACGGAAGAAATATCCGTATCAGCTATTATGCATTCCTGCGTGGAGAAAAGCGGTTCGATTCCCTGGAGGAACTGACCAGCACGGTACTGAGTAATGCACAACAGGCTAAAGATCTGCTGAGTCCGTTGATTGGACGCTGATTGCGCCTTCTTTTACTTGACAAAGCGGAAACAACATGATATCATATCAGGTACAGTCTCCGTTTTGTATATGCGGGCGTGGTGGAATGGCAGACACGTTGGTCTTAGGAACCAATGCTTACGCGTGCAGGTTCGAGTCCTGTCGCCCGCACCATATTTTGCTGAAAAAATCTGAGCTCAAAATGTGCTCAGATTTTTTCATTGAACCAGATTATACCCAATCCCCTACTTGACAAGGTGAAATGAAATGACCTTCAACAGCGCTCTTC
>DVLW01000090.1 GCA_018715285.1 Candidatus Faecivivens stercoripullorum
TTTCGGAAGATGATTTCCAGTTCCTTTTTCCCGGAATGGACGAGCGGGAAGCATGTGAACAGATCTATCTGGAAAATGGCACCGAGATGATTGTCATCACCCGTTCAGACCGTGGATGCTATGCGTATGTCAATCAGGATTCCTATCTTTCCAGCGCATATGATGTAGATGTCGTAGATACCACCGGTTCCGGAGACGCTTTTCTGGCAGGTATTATCTTCAATATCATGAAGCTGAATAAGAATGTACACGATCTATCCAGCGTTGAAATTACGGTTATGCTTGACTTTGCCAATGCGGTTGGAAGTCTTGTTTGTACTCGTCCGGGTGCAATCGCGGCATTCCCGACACCACAGGAAATTGTCCATTGTATGGCGAAGATTCCCAAACGTGTACCGGTGACCAACAAGGTTGACTGGGAAGTGTGATTTGAATCAATTTTCCTGTTGCTTTTTGGAAAGAACTGATAATTGGGTGTCCTTGACAATTGGGGTTACGGGTGTTATACTTGTGGCAGTAAACAGTTTTGTTTTGACTGTAAAATTGGACAGGAGGTTATACATATGCATATGAAAGAAAATTATATGATCTGCAACTGCAAACAGGTTTCTTATTATGACGTTGAAAACGCACTGCATCAGATGGAAACCTTTGATGATGTAGTAAAAAACTTTGAAGGCGTCCAGAAGATTACGCACTGCTCAACCGGATGCGGTAAATGTCATGACAAGATCATGGATGCTATCTCGGAAATTATGATGGCGTGATCGTGTAAATCTTCAGCCCGCTGTGTGTAATGGTACAGCGGGCTTTTTTATTGCGTATGGGTTTGATTTGCAAAAGTTTGTTGAATAGGAGGTTCAAATGGCGACCAAGGTAAAAAACATGACTTCCGGTAATCCCGGAAAACTGATTTTGTTTTTTGCACTGCCGCTGATGGCGGGAAATGTCTGTCAGCAGTTGTATACGGTGGTAGATACGGCTGTTGTCGGGAAGGGACTGGGAGTTGACGCACTGGCCGCGGTCGGTGCTGCAGACTGGTTCCATTGGATGATTCTGGGGTCAATTCAGGGGCTTGCACAAGGATTCTGTATCCTGATGGCTCAGAAGTTTGGTGCCGGAGATATCGCCGGGTTGCGGAAGGTAATTGCAAATGCGGTATGGCTGGCTTTGGCATGTGCGGCAGTGATTACCGCTGCGGGTGAACTGGCGGCAAGGCCGGTACTGGAACTGTTGGGAACACCCGACCGGATTATGGATATGTCGCTATTATATCTGCGGATATTGCTGGGCGGAATGCCGATTGTTATGTCATATAACCTGCTGGCTTCGGTTTTGCGGGCAATGGGTGACGGAAAAACGCCGTTGTATGCAATGATACTGGCTTCGTGTATCAATGTTGTACTGGACCTGCTGTTTGTACTGGTTTTTCACTGGGGAATTGCCGGTGCTGCCATTGCGACTTTGCTGGCACAGGCATTTTCAAGTGTATACTGTTTGTGGTTTATCCTGCATATCCGTACACTGGGACTTTCCGGAAAAGATTTTTATGATCGCGAAAGCAGAAAGTTTTTTTCTTCTGACTGGAAACTGCGGTGGCAGCTGTTTCGGCTGGGATTTCCGATGGCGCTGCAAAATATCATCATTGCCATTGGCGGTATGATTGTACAGTCGGTTGTCAATGGATTTGGTCTGACCTTTATTGCGGGCTATACTGCAACCAATAAGCTGTATGGAATTTTGGAAATTGCGGCAATCTCTTACGGATACGCTGTCAGTACCTATGTGGGACAGAATAGCGGCGCAGGAGAAATACGCCGGATTCATCGGGGCGTTCGCGCTGCATTGGTGCTGGCGATTGTGACGTCCATGATTATTGGTGTCTTTATGCTGCTGTGCGGAAAAATGGTGCTGTCCATCTTCCTTTCCGGTTCCGAAGAAGAGGTTGCTGCCGCGATGGGAACGGCTTACCGGTATCTGTCTATCATGTCCTATATGCTGCCGGTGCTGTATATCCTGCATGTGTTCCGCTCTGCTTTGCAGGGAATGGGAGATACAGTCATGCCGATGGCATCCGGTTTTGCGGAATTCTTTATGAGAACCGGTTCAGCGCTGACATTGCCGGCAAAAATTGGCGGTGATGGTGTTTTCGCTTCGGAAGTACTTGCATGGGTTGGCGCGGATATCATTCTGGTTGGCAGCTATCTGGTGCGAATGCGCAGGCTTGATCGGGAGTATCCACAAAAAACTGCATAATCAAATCAAAAACGGAAGGTTTCTGATAACCTTCCGTTTTTCGTTACAGCATATTTTTTTCTGACCGTTCAAGCATCCAGCGGATAACACCATCTTCTGTATTGGCTCCGATAATGCCAGTGGCAGCGGATTTAAGCAGCGGATGAGCGTTTGCGACTGCGTAACATTCGTCTGCTGCTTCAAACAGTGGCAGATCATTTTTCCCGTCTCCGAAGGTAATCAGCTTATCTGCACCGGTCAGTTGTTTCAACTGCCTAGCAGCATGTGCCTTGGAAGCGGCAGCAGGCATAATTTCCAGCCATTGATCGCCGGAATAGATATCTTTCTGGCAGACCTGATTGCAGATATCACCAAACCTCGCCCGGATAAGCTGGTCTGCTTTGAGCAGCCGTTCAGCCTCGTCGATGCAGCTGAAATAATAGACTTTTCCGTCCAGCAGATGTTCAGTTCCGATGAGCGGGTGGTCACGTCCGTCGCCTCTGCGTTGATTCAGGAATTTGAGAGTGGCAGCCGGGATTGATGTCTGGTCATAGGAAAACTTTTCTTGCCCATCGATCAGACTGTACACAATTGGATGAACGCCGCATTCCTGCAACAATTCCAGAATATCAGCCGCCTGACTTTCCGAAAAGGTATTTTCTTTGAGGATGGTACCAGTTTCATTGTCCACAATCAAAGCACCGTTATAAACAATCAGTGGTATTTTGGCATTCAGACCGGCCGTGCATTTTCGAGCGGTATGGTAGGAACGTGCGGTTGCATAGGAAAAA
>DVLW01000091.1 GCA_018715285.1 Candidatus Faecivivens stercoripullorum
TGATACATTGTGATAAAACAAGTATATCACATTCCGGCGCCATTCTCTATCGTCAAATCGCATAGAATTGCACCATTTTTCCCGGCAACCCCAACAAACCATTTTCAGATATTCGCACGATCTGTCCGGCACATTGCCAAGGCTGTTGCCACCCCAATTCAGTTAGCTAACAGTAACTTGGTGCCACACAAAAAGCACAGGCTTAAAGCCTGTGCTTTCGCGTCGTTTATACACAAATGCCGCAATTACGCTCTGGTAACCTTGCCGGAACGCAGGCAGCGGGTGCAGGCATGAACACGGCAGGGTTTGCCGTCGACAATCGCCTTTACCTTCATAACGTTGGGCTTCCAAGTTCTGTTGGTACGTCTGTGAGAGTGAGATACCTTGATTCCGAAAGCTACGTCCTTACCGCAGAAATCACATTTTGCCATTTTCTGCACCTCCTTTGATTTTCACATAACGGTATTATTCTAGCAGATTTACGGCAAAATTGCAAGGGCTTTTTTCAAATTTCCCGAAAAAATCCGCAAAATATTTTGTCCACTGGCAAGCCGGTGAACATTAAGTAAATTAAGGTTGAACCCTCTTGAAATTTACCCGTCTCATTAGTATAATACTATTGACAGAATTTGTCAAGTATCCATTTGCAGTGGTTTGCCAGCGGAAGAAACGGAGACTTTTGTCTTTGAGAAACGGCAAACCGGAAAGGAAGACTGCCTATGCCTATCAGTTTCGCACAAAACCTTTATCGGTATATGGTCTACGGTATCGCGATTCTCACCGCGCTGCCCTTTCATGAATTCGCCCACGCCTGGACCGCCAACAAACTTGGCGACCCAACTGCCCGATATCAGGGCCGTATGACACTGAATCCTCTTGCTCACCTCGACCCGATGGGTGCTATTCTGATGCTGCTGACCGGTATCGGATGGGCAAAACCTGTTCCGATTAACCCCGGTAATTTCCGTAACCCCAAGTGGGGTATGGCGATCTCATCGCTTGCAGGTCCGGTTTCCAACCTTGTGCTCGCGTACCTTTCGATGGTCTGCTGGAAAATTACCTCTATCGTTTCCTATTATTCATCCGGATTGTTTATCCAAAACCTGTTGACCATCTTTTCCACAATGGTCGCCATCAATGTGGGACTTGCTGTTTTCAACCTGATTCCGGTCCCGCCGCTGGATGGTTCCCGTATCCTTGGTCTGGTGCTCAACCAGCGCAATTACTTCGCCATCATGCGCTATGAACGGTATATCATGCTTGCGCTGATGCTGGCGGTTTTTGTAGGCCTGCTGGACGGCCCGCTCGGATTTTGCCGTTCGATCGCGTTTAACGCACTGGATTTCCTGACCGGATGGATTGACCTGATCTGGAGGCTGCTGCTCTGATGGAGGCACTCGAATTCCGGTTGGGAGAATTTGAGGGGCCTCTGGAACTGTTGCTGCACCTGATCTCCCGGCACAAAATGAAAATTACCGATATCGAAATCGGTAAACTGCTGGAACAGTACCTCGCGTATATGGAACAGATGCAGGATGCCGACCTGGAAATCAGTTCGGCATTTCTGGAAATGGCTGCAAGGCTGGTGTATATCAAAACCGTTTCTCTGTTGCCAAGGCATGAAGAAGCCGTCGCACTGAAAAAGGAACTGGAAGGTCAGCTGATTGAATACCAGCGCATCAAACAGGTCGCGGCGCTGCTTGCCCAGCAGTATGCCGGCTGTGCTCTGTTTGTCCGGCGTCCTTCCCCGATTCCTTCTGACCCGGTCTTTCGCGGTCAGGCCGACCCGGAAAAACTGCGAAAGGCTTATCTTCTTGCAGTCGGAAAGGCTGGCAGACGGATTCCGCCTTCTGCTGAAGTCTTCAGCGGAATTGTCAGCAAACGATTTGTTTCGGTCTCTTCCAGAATTGTCTGGCTGCTGCGGCGGCTATACCGTACCGGTGAAGCTGCATATAACGATCTGTTTACCTCTGGTGACCGCAGTGAAATGGTTGCGACCTTCCTTGCGGTGCTGGAGCTGATGAAATCGGGACGAATTACCATGAGCCAGGACGGTTCCCACCTCTACTTTAACCGGCAAAGGTCGGACAGGAACAATAAACATAACCCGCCGGAAGATAAGGAGCAGGACGGATGGAAATGAATTACTTTGCCGCCATCGAAGCGGTATTATTTGCAAGCGGTACACCGGTGGAGATCACCCGTCTTGCGGAAGGTTTGGGACTTGCACCGGCAGCTATGCGGGAACAGCTGCTTGCATATGGTGAACAGCTCGACCGTGATGACCGCGGAATCCGGCTGCTGTTTCTGGACGATCTTGTCCAGCTGGCAGCTAAACGGGAATATGACCCGCAGATTATCGCAGTGACTGATCTGCGCCACAATGCGCCTCTGTCTGGGGCTGCAATGGAGGTACTGGCAATTATCGCCTATAATCAGCCGGTAACAAAAGGATTTATTGAACAGGTTCGCGGCGTAGAAAGCGGTAATGTTGTCAATAATCTGGTTGAAAAGGAACTGATTGAAGAATATGAACGGCTGATGGTACCCGGCCGTCCGCTCACCTACCGGACAACAGCCAACTTTCTGCGGGCTTTCGGTCTGGCGTCGCTGGCTGATCTGCCGCCGCTGCCGGGTGACCTGATAGGAGAACAGCCGCAGCCGGAATCAGCGCCGGATGATGATATCGAAAACTAATCTCCGAAAGGAGCGAATCACAGCATGATTGTTTTACAGCTGCTGCTGTGGGTAATCGCCGGGATACTGGGGCTTATCCTGATCCTGCTGATGCTGATTGCGGCGGCGGACTTTGCCATACGGGTACGGTATGAAAAGGACGAACTTTCGGTTGCAATCGGAATATGGCCGGTAATGATACAGGTCTGGCCATTTGACAGCCAGAAAGCAAGTCAGAAGCCACCAGCCAAAAAGAAGCCGCGTAAGCGAAGGACAGCCCCTAAAAAGGCGGTCAAAAAAACAGACAAACAGCTTCGTGAACAACCAGCTGATATGGCCGGTATCCTTGAAACGCTTAAAGATCTCTTTATCGCCAGTTTCCCACCCGCAGCAGAAGTATTCAGCCGTTTAAGGCTGCGCAATATCTCACTGCATATCCATGTTGCAGAAGGTGATGCCGCAGCAACCGCTATTCGGTACGGGCAGCTTTGCGCGATACTGGAAACCAGCTCTGCCGCCGCTGTGCAGATATTCAATATGAAAATACGTCACCTTGGGGTGTCGTATGATTTTCTCGGCAGACGGACAACCGTGCTCTTTTCGGGTGAAGTAAGGCTTCGCGGTATTCATCTGCTGATTGGTGCAGTCAAAATGGCAGTCCGATATCTGCAACGGGTTCTCGGAAATAAAGCTGCCGACCAGCCCAAATCCAAAAATCAAACCGGAACCAGCAACGCCGGATAAAAGAAAGGAACGATTTTCATGGCAGATAACAAAAAACTCCAGGATGTAATGGGAGTTACAATGGATAAGGTCAAAGGAATGATTGACGCTGACTCGATTATCGGAAAACCGATCAATCTGGAGGATGG
>DVLW01000092.1 GCA_018715285.1 Candidatus Faecivivens stercoripullorum
CAATATGGTTGTTCCGAACAAATGTACCATTATCCATATTATACCAGAAGACGCGGAACCTGTAAAGGCAAAACATCGATTTTACCGCCAGCACGCATATTTTTTACAACCAAAAACGGATATCCCATCCAACCATATCAGGTCAGTGAGATATCCGTTTTCTTATCCGGAAGGGTTGGCCGCTTCAATTTTTTCCCGCAGTTTTCTTGCGGCAGCGGATACATCCGGCTGTCCGAGGATAGCCGAGACAACTGCGACGCCATTTGCACCTGCTTCCACTGGCAGATGGACGTTTTCTGCGTTGATGCCGCCGATTGCGGTCACCGGGATATGAACGGAAGCGAGGATCTCCGAAAGGGTGGAGAGGGTCATCGGCTGTGCTTCCGGTTTGGCACCGGAAGGGAAGAGGGCACCGCATCCGAGGTAGTCGGCACCGTCGCGTTCAGCCTGTATAGCCTGTTCCACGGTCTTTGCGGTGACACCGATCAGCTTATCGGGTCCAAGGATTTCCCGGGCAATTTTACAGGGAATATCCTGCTGACCGAGGTGAACACCAGCTGCGTTGCAGGCAAGGGCAATGTCGATACGGTCGTTGATAATCAGCGGAATGCCGTACCGGTCGGTTACTTCCCGTACCCGAAGTGCTGTTTCGAGAAACTGCCTTGAATCAGCGGTTTTTTCCCGCAGCTGGACAAGTGTGACACCGCCCTGAATGGCGGTGTCGACTTTTCCCGGCAGGTCACCGTCCGAAAGTTTCGGGTCGGTTACCAGATAAAGGGTCAGATCAAACTGAGGTTTCACAGCAAAAGCACTCCTTCCTCCGGCTGCATACCGGCCATTGATACCGCGTCAAACAGCGCTGTATGAAAACTTCCGAGTTTGCCGCCTGAGACCTTTGCGGCGTACTCTCCGGCGCGGTTCATCATCTGGATGCCGCAGGCGGCGCTCAGCGCCGCCTTATCTGGCATCGCAGCCAGAAACGCGCCGATCAGCGCTGAGGTCATGCACCCGGTCGCGGTTACCTTTGTGAGCAGTATGCTTCCGCCGCGCAGCGGAAAGCTCTGCTTTCCGTCCGAAACCCAGTCGGTTTCGCCGGTCACGGCTGCACAGCAGCCGTATTGTGCGGCGGCTGCCGCCGCCGCATGATCGGGCGCGGATGCGCCCGGAACATCGGCGGGCGGACGCCCGCCTGTAAGCCCGTTTTCAACGGGTGATATGCTTGCATCAAGAGATGCAAGCACGCTGATCTCCGGCAGGTTGCCCCGAATCACCGTGACCGCACCGGTCGCGAGAATCTCCCGGACGGCCTGCCGCCGGAATGCAGTTGCGCCGACCCCAACGGGGTCAAGCATTACCGGAATGCCGTGCTGCTTTGCAGCCTTGGCTGAACGGAGCATCGCTTCCAGTTTTGATTCGGTCAGCATCCCGATATTCAGCACCAGTCCGTCCGAATGTGCGGTAATTTCAGCGGATTCCTGCGGTGCTTCGGCCATTACCGGCTTTGCACCGGCTGCAAGAAGGATATTCGCGCAGTCATTGAGGGAAACGCCGTTGGTGATGCAATGAATAAGCGGTCGGCGTTGGCGTAAAAGATGAATACAGTCGAGGTATTGTTTATCGGTCATCATCGGATGATTACTTCTCAATCGGGACGAAATCGTCGCAGAACTCGACCGCTTCGCCGTTCAGAATCTTGTTGACCGTCCGGACTGCGCACATCTTGCCGCACATCGAGCAGGAATGCTTTTCTGCCGGAGGAACCGAGTTGTAATAACGCCGTGCCTTTTCAGGGTCAATCGAAAGAGAAAACTGCTTTTCCCAGTCAAGACGGTTGCGGGCTTCAGCCATCTTATTGTCCCAGTCGCGTGCACCCGGCAGTCCGTTTGCAACATCAGCAGCGTGTGCGGCAATCTTGGATGCAATAATTCCTTCCCGGACGTCCGACAGGTCAGGCAGACGCAGGTGTTCAGCCGGTGTGACGTAGCAGAGGAAGTTTGCACCGTTCATTGCAGCGATTGCACCGCCAATCGCCGAGGTGATATGGTCATAACCGGGCGCGATATCGGTGACAATCGGCCCGAGGACGTAAAAGGGCGCACCATGACAGAGACGTTTTTCCATCTGCATATTGGCAGCGATCTCGTTCATTGCCATATGTCCGGGGCCTTCGACCATAACCTGAACGTCTTTTCTCCATGCGCGTTCGGTCAGGTATCCCAGCTCGATCAGCTCGGAAATCTGTGCACCGTCCGACGAGTCGTCAATGCATCCGGGACGCATCGCATCACCCAGCGAAATTGTGACATCATATTCCCGCAGGATGTCCAGTACATCATCATAGTACTCAAACATCGGGTTTTCCTTGCCGTTCATCTCCATCCATGCAAACAGCAGGCTGCCGCCGCGGGAAACGATGTTCATCTTGCGTCCTTCCCGGCGGAAGGCTTCGACTGCACGGCGGTTGATGCCGGCATGAATGGTCATGAAGTCAACGCCTTCTTTTGCGTGCGCTTCGATAACTTTCAGGAAGTCGGAGACGGTGATGTCCCGCAGGTCTTTTTCCAGATAGCCGATTGCATCATACATCGGAACCGTGCCGATCATGGCAGGAGAATAGTCGACCAGCGCTTTGCGGAAATCACGGGTTTTGCCATAGTTGGACAGGTCCATAATCGACTCTGCACCCATTTCAACCGCCATTTTGACCTTGTTCATCTCCTGGGTGTAGTCAACACAGTCGCCCGAGATACCGAGGTTGACATTGATTTTGGTGCGCAGTCCGTCGCCGATGCCTTCAGCTGACAGGGAAGGATGGTTGATATTCGCAGGAATAGCGATAGTACCTGCCGCAACACGGCGCATCAGTTCATCTGTGGACATGTTCTCCTTTTTTGCAACCGTTTCCATCTGAGGGGTGAGAATGCCTTTTTTTGCGGCTTCCATCTGGGTATGATATTCTCTCATCTTTTCAAGTCCTTTCTGTCAGGTCGGGCGTATGCGCAGGCAAAACGCCGGGAATCAAAAAACCGTGGTTGAGTGGGCCGTGCCCATGTCCCATTGCAAGGGTATGCAGCATTGCCTGGGTCAGATAATTCTTTGCCGCCGCAATTGCCGCCCGCATATCCAGTCCTTTGGCAAGATGGGCGGTAATCGCCGCCGACAGGGTGCATCCGGTTCCATGGGTATGGATGGTCTCGATGCGCGGCGCTGAAAAACCGGCAAACGATACGCCGTCATAATACAGGTCATCTGCGTCACCGTCCAGATGTCCGCCTTTGACCAGCACCGACTTAGCTCCCATCTGTACCAGTTTTTTTGCAGCCTCTTTGCGGTCGGATTCTGTTATAATCCGGATACCGGTCAGCAGTGATGCTTCGGGTATGTTCGGGGTCAGCAGCGTTGTTTTCGGCAGCATTTCCCGGGAAAAAAGGTCAATCGCCGCCGGTTCCAGCAAGGGTGTACCGTCTTTTGCCGCGAGTACCGGGTCTATAACCAGATGTGTGGGAAACTGTTCGAGTGTCCCGATGACCGCCTGCATCTGTTCCGCGCCGGAAAGCATCCCGACTTTGACCGCACAGGGGTAAATATCGCTGCATACCGATTCCAGCTGGGCGCGGACAACCGCTCCGGGCATGGGGTATACCGACTGGACGCCGGTTGTATTTTCGGCGACCACTGCCGTGATGACGCTCATCCCGTATACGCCGCAGGCAAGAAAGGTCTTCAGGTCTGCCTGTATACCTGCGCCGCCGCTGGGATCGCTGCCTGCAATCGACAATACCGCCGGCAGTGTCATCTCCATCGCTTTCAATGGTGTACCATCCTCTCTCCATCTGTTCTGATCGACAGGTCAGGTTGTGGCATCAAAAAACGCCTGCTCGGTTGAACAGGCGTTTCATGTTTAAAAATGCTTGCTCCCTACGACAGTATGAACTGACAGGTTCCAAGGGTCAGGTTTTACCTTCTCAACGCCGCCGGTAACCCGGCTTTGTCCCCCTGCAATCAGAAAATATTCGGTTTTGTAACATTATACCACATTTCCCGGCAAATGTAAATCCGCCGCTGAATTTTTACCATCAGGGCGAATTTGTAACCACATCGGATGCACAATCTTCAGATTGGCATCAAGTCCGTGGCGACTCGCCACCGCAGGCTCTGCGCTCAGCCCGGACACCGGGACAACTGCCAGTCGATGTTCATACCGTTCTGGTTGAGGAAACGGGTGGCCTGTGAAAAATGCCGGCACCCGAAAAATCCGTTGTAGGCTGATAACGGGCTGGGGTGCGCCGCCGTCAGTACCAGATGGGCAGGATTGTCAATCAGCGGCTTTTTCTGCTTTGCGTTGGCGCCCCAAAGCATGAAGACAATCGGTGTCTGCCGCTCGTTCAGCTTTCGGATAATCGCGTCGGTAAACTGCTCCCATCCCATCCCACGGTGAGAACCTGCCTGTCCGGCACGTACCGTCAGTACCGTGTTGAGCAGCAAAACTCCCTGTTCCGCCCATTCGGTCAGACAGCCGTGTCCCGGATTCACAAAACCGATATCCTGCGCCATTTCCTTATAAATATTTTGCAGCGACGGCGGAATCGGTACCCCCATCTGCACCGAAAAAGACAGCCCGTGCGCCTGTCCAGGACCATGATACGGGTCCTGGCCGAGAATGACGACCTTGACGTTTTCATACGGAGTCAGCCGCAGAGCATTGTAAATGTTCACCATCGATGGATAAATGGTGTGCTGGGCATACTCCATTGCCAGAAATTGCTGTAATTGCTTAAAATAGTCACTGTCAATCTCTTCCTTGAGGACTTCGTCCCAGTCATTTCCCGTCAGCATTCGACATGACCTCCTTAAATTCGACAAAATTCGACATGTTATGACCTTTACAAAATTTTGAATATTGGATATAATGATGGTGAATCAGACAGTCTGCCTGCGCTCTTTCGGCAGCCTGTTCTGGCTCATATTTCCTGATAATTGGAGGGAAAACATCATTTATGCTGCAAATCATTTTCCAGCTGGTCGATCATGAAACCGTTCCGGCCTGCTGTATCGATAAAACCGGCATGATTTTACATGCCAATTCTGCCGCACTTGATATCTCCCCACTGTGTACGACAATGTATCTGTCGGAATTTTTACCTGATTTTTTCCCAGCTGACGGATTTCAGCCGGATTATGAACAGTTCGCCAGTCAGCAGACGCTGCTGGATGGCGCCGGTAACCGGCTGGAACTCTGCCGGTTCGGTGACTGGTTCCTCTGCCGGATTCAGCCAGCTGTTGAATCGAAAAATGGTGCCGCTCCCTATACGGATGGTACCGCCGAAGTGGCACGCATCCGTCAGGCCGCGGTGAACCTGCTGCAGCATAATTCCAGCGCCGAAGACCAGCTGTATGATATGTATGAGGATTTTGAACGGAAACAGGCCGTTTCCCTCTGCAAAACCATGACCGGTTCACTTCATACCGGTTCGATGGACGCAAGACGGATTATCCTCGGCTGCAACCGGCTGGAAATCAGCTATCTGGGCAGTTTTTTCCTGTATCCGCCTCAGCGGATAGACCTTGGCGACGCGCTGACAACTCTGGTCAGCGATATCAGGGAACGTCTGCCGGGACTGAAAATGACGGTCGAAACAGAAATCGATCCGCTTCCGATGAACGTTTCCATCAACTGGGAGCTGTTCAGAAGAGCACTGCTGGAAGCTTTCCGGATGGCTGCGGTCAGCGCTGAACACCGCAATGGTACAACCTTATTCGGCGTGATGCTGACACGGGAAAAGAAATCTGCCGTTATCACTTTGAGCGAAAATACCTATCTGCTCCCGGCTAAAGATGACCTTCCGCCTGAAAAAGTCAACAGGGAAGAGTCGATGCTGTTTATCCGCCGGGTTGTCGAGTATTTCCATGGCGAGGTGACGACGGGAGAAACTTCGACCGGTGATGACCAGATGCAGATCCGGCTTCCGATCCTTCCGTTTGAGAGAAATACCGCGCCGACGCTGATGGTGCATAACCGGACGGAATATAATTATACAACCAGAGTGATGACTTCTGACGTGCTGGTCTATCTGGAAAGTTTTACCGAACCCGAGGACTGATTCACTGATGTGTCCGTCATTACGCCTGCCGGTGCGGTGCCTCGCCGAGACTTTCCCGAAGCTGGAAGGGTGTTGGCAGGCAGATGGTCTGCCCTTGGGTTATGGTATGGGTGTCGATGGCTTTTCTTGCGAGTTCAAGACACTTTTCCGCCATCGTTTCCATCGGCAGATAAACGTTTGAGAGCGCCGGCATTGCATATGCGGCATATGAGGATTCGCCGTTGCCGATGCTGATGACCGACATCTGCTCGGGTACGCGGATTTTGCAGTCGTACAGGGTACGCAGTGCACCGAGTGCAATCGCGTCAGATGCGCAGTAGATTGCACTGCACGGAATCCTGGATTCCAGAGCTTTACGGCAGGCTGCCGCTCCGCCTGAAAGAGACGAATCCGTCTGGATGATGCGGTCAGCGTAGATCGGGTATCCGGCCTGCTGGTAGGCATTGAACAGTCCTTCATCTCTCTGGCGCATATAGGCAAAATTTCCGGATGAGGTCAGCGCACAGATGTTGCGGTGGCCTCTTTTGAGCAGTTCTTCCGCTGCAATTCTGCCCATCTGCTGTTCATCGACGGTTACGCAGGGGTACCGGCTGCTTTCACGGTTGTACAGTACGACAGGGAAGTTCAGTTCGGTCTGCTCCAGAAACGCCATATCTTCTTCCGAGGCGTTTGCGATGATCGCTGCGTGAAAACGCCGTCCATCCAGCAGACTGCGCTGATGGGAAAGCTGGCCCGAAAGATAGGTCATGACCACCAGCTCGATGGAACTGTCTCCGATGATCTGCCGCTGCATTCCCTGTAAAAAGCGGCTGAGCATGGTGGTACGGAAGTCGTTTGCCCAGAAAAGGGCGATGGTTACGCTTTCAGAATCGGCGGAAAGCCGTAGTTTTCTGGCGGCAATATTGGGTTTATAGTCCAGTTCCCGGACGGCATCCCAGACTTTTTCACAGGTAGCAGGGGTGATTTTCCGTGCCTGTGCCTGTCCGTTGATGACGATGGAGACAGTACTCAGTGAGACGCCGGCAAGCGCGGCAACCTCCCGGATGGTTGACATGGTGAGAAGTTCCCCCTTTTATGCGGACGATGCCGCACTTTTTTGGTAATAAAATAGAGTAAGCCGGTTCGCCGCTGATGCGGAGAGCCGGCTTACTCTATTTATTTTACTAAACCCGACAGGCCTTGTCAAGACATTTCCCATCGGGCATAAAGCCTGTTCTGTCCTGATGGAAGACTGCCGTAAACCGGTTACCGGTAACGCTGCAAAGTCTCATAATTGCGCTTGAACCGCTTGTCCAGAGGACGGTTATCGTACAGCCCTTCATCATAGCTTTCGATCAGTGCTGCCGTTTCCGGAATCGCCTTGTCAAACAGCTGGTGCAGCTGGCGGTTGCTCATCAGGCAGTAGGGAAGCACCGACTCGGTCAGTACCATTCCCTTGACCTGGAACAGCCGGGACAGATTGTACAGTACAACCCTTTTCGGGAACCAGTTGCTTCTCAGAATACCACGGGAAAACTTCATCATCCGGATTGCCTTTTGTACCTGTTCGCCTGTAACACCGGGAAACAGTTTTACAATCAGCCGGCAGTTTTCCATCGACGCATCACAGTATGCAGCCGGATTGTGGGTAAACGGGTTTTTCGCATCTTCCAGCATCAGCATCCGGTCAAATTCACTCTCAATCTCGTGATGGGTTGCAACCGATTTCTTCATCCGGTCGAGAATGTACGGGTGACAGGTCGAGTCCAGCATAAAATGAGTGATAAATCCCAGCAGATAGGCGTATAAATCCGGGTCAAACTGTTTTTGCAAGAGCTTCCGCGCACGTTCAAAAAAAGGCGCCGCTTGTGAATGGTGCATCTGGATACCGACCGAAATTACCGAGTTGAACGGATGGTACAGATGATAAAAATAAAAGAAGTCCGGGCCCTGTACGCCGATGTTGTACAACGCGCGCGAACGCGGTGAGCCGTCTACCATTACCCGGAGATGCTCCGGGAGAAGGGCGAGAACCTTGTCGCCAAAAATATAATGTGCATATGCCGCGGGCATCTGCGTCACTTCCTTTCATCTATTTCAGTATACTCTGTTTTTTACCTCTTTTCCGCTGTTTTTCATGAATTTTCTGTTTCTTTGCCAATTTTGGACAGTTTGCACCCATTTTTACCTCAAAATAAACAACTGCCGCTGCATTTTGAGCAGCGACAGCTGAACAAACATTTATATCCGGCTTAGTTTATGCCTGTTTCCACAATATTTCCGTCTGCGTCGTAAAAGGTTACGGTTTCTTCTTCGCTTACCGGCAGAATCAGGGTAAATGGCTTGTCACTGTTAATTTCAATTGTTTCAACCTTGCTGCCATCGCTGATTTCTGCCCGTGCGACTTTTGACAGATTCATCGAAAAATAAGCTCTTTCAGTATATCCATCGACAGTGATTTCTCCAATGAGATCGTCTGTTTTATTTACAGAACCACTCGAGCGGAAAAAGTATCCGAAAGATAGTCCCGGTCGGTTTAGATAAAAGGAGTAATCATAGCTCGACTGGTCTTCCGGGTAACTGAGATAGATTGCCATCTGGTCGGAAACGGTTCCTTCTACTGTCCAGTCATCCGATATTTTGGAATCTGACCGCACATCCTTTTCCAGACTGGACGCTGGAAGACCGAAAATGTGACTCCTTTGGATAATCGCTGCAAGGAATACACATCCAATGATGATGGCCGCAATCAGATCGCTCGGTTTTCTTCTTGTACTGGGTTCCATAGTCCGTCACCGTCCGTTTCTGATAATCATACTCTTTATTATCAGTATAGCAGAAACCCGGCTGATTGACAAGCGTTTTTGTCAGCCAGCCGGGTTTGCTGTATGGAATTTTTCGTTACGGTTCGGTCAGATAAACGGTCGGGTTATATGGAACATCCATGACCTCACAATCGAGCGTTTTCCCATCGACTGTGACTTTCAGTCTGGGTGGATTTTTTGCCGAGGATACCAGGCAGAAGACCGAACCGTCATCTCCTGTCCAGTCGAGATTGATCTCAATCGTTGTTCCAAACAGTCCGGTCGATTGTCCAAAGCTGGTATGGGTCTGATCTCCGGCACCTGAAACCGCCAGCAGGTAAAAATACTCACTGTTGCCGTTAGTCTCCCGTTCGTACCGCAGCGCATACACCTTGTTCTGCGCTTGCTGCCCGATCATTCCCGACAGGTCGGCCTGTACCTCCTGATAGACGGTTTGCGAAACGATTTCCCTGTACTGGCTAAGCGTTACCTCCTGCATACTGCACGAGCCGGTACCAGTCGGTATACTCATTGCGGCGAACAGAATCGAGATGGCTGCAATCGGCAGGATAATCACCGCTGCCAGTATCTTCCACAGTGCTTTGTCCTTACGGCGTACCGGTGCTGCTACCTCGCGGATATCCTCAGGCAGCGGAGCGGCACAGTGTGGGCAGACTTTCCAGTCGGGTTCGACCGGGAATGCACACTGCGGACAGCTCATCCGCAGTTTCGCGCCGCATTTCGGGCATACAGCGTACTCTTTTGTAACCGGCGTGCCACAGCTCGGGCACTCAAGGTCAGAATAACTGCTGCGTACCAGCAAGTAAACGATAAATCCGATCAGCGTCGGTGCAAATACCGCGATAATCGTCCACAAAACTGCGTTCATCCGCCGTCTTTTTGCGTCCCGCCAGACGTATATGCCAATCGATACCGGGATAATCAGCAGAAGAATCAGCGGAATCAGCAAGACCAAAATTGCTGAACTGCTAGTCATGATGGAAATTCCCTCCTTTTTGTGCGTAAACTACCGCAATCACGCCTGCGCCTGCCATCGATATCACCTGATAGGCAAGACAGCCAAACGACAGTATCGGGTACCGGTCACAGGTCAGTACTCCCAATAACAGCGCCGCAATCTGAAGCAGCAGGGCACCTACCGCCAGCAGAATAATCAGACGTTTTTTACTGCGTTTTTCCAGTTCGCCGCGCAGCATGTTTTCATTCAGCACCGGCGGCGGATACTGGTCAAAATCGTAGATCTGTTTCATTGTCGAGCACCTCCTTCAGTAGTTTTCGCGCCTTGTGAAGCCGTGATTTGACTGTTCCGACCGGCATCCCCAGTACCGCCGATACCGACGTGATATCCATATCGCGGAAATAAAAGAGAATCACCGTCACCCGCAGTTTTTCAGGCAATCGGTCAATCGCCGCGTACAGTGCCGAGTAATCCTCTTTTTCCGGTGCGGCCAGTTTTTCCATTGCGGCGTCTTTTTCCTCGTTGGTGTGGAATGGGAAAACCGGGCTTCGGATAATCCTGCGCAGGGTACTGCGGTAGGTATTGACACAGATTTTCGTCAGCCATGGTTCAAATTCCCTTGACGGGTCGTACCGGTCGTAATACCGGATGACTTTCAGCCATGTTTCCTGGTATAAGTCATCTGCGTCGGCTTCACTGGCGCAGAGGGTACGGCACAGGCCGTACAGCTTGCCGCCATATTGCCGGATGTAACTGTCTATCATATCCTCTGCGCCTCCTTTCACCTGTATATACAATCTGGGTGTCAGAAAGGTTCATTTCCATCAAAAATTTTTTTGAGTCAGCAAAAATGCCGCTGGCTGCCCGCCGGCGGCATTTTAGTGGATTCATTTTTTGGGAAGTTCTGCCTGTTCCTTGAAAAGATAGGCGAGATGTTCCTCTACATCCTTCTGGATGGCGTGTATCGCGATGCTGATGACCAGAAAGATGATTCCGGAAATAAAGCAGCTAACCATCAGAATGCAGGCAAATGGAAAGTTGATAAAATCATATTGCAGCATATCATATCCGCCTGCCTGACAGCTGAAAAAGGATACGATAAAGCTCAGGATACAAAGACAGATGGTTACTGCTTTTACTTTTTTTGTACGTTCCAGTTTATACATGATCCACCGCCTTTTCGGAAATTAACGGCGCAGGATTTTGCTGAACAGCACCGAAATTCCCATCGCTGCCGCTCCGATTGCGCAGTACCCGATTCCGTATACCACAAACGCGCCTTCTCCCATCTCAAAGGACAGCCAGCAGCCGAGTATGAACAGGATTCCGGTCATGAGCGGGCATACCCACAGCTTTTTCGGGTTTCTGCCTGCAAATACGCCGCTGATGATGCTGAAAAGGGGATTGATAACAAAAAATAGAATAAAGCATACTGCCATCCCTGCGTCGCCTTTTATAAAGGTGATCGTCAGCCACGGAAATACCAGCATTACAATTGCCGTTAAAATCAGTCAGGTGAGGGGATTGTTTTTGATTTTCATTCGCGTCACCTCAGTGTTTGCCTGACCATTGCGCGGTCAGTCTTTTGGATAGCCGCACATCCGGTGCAGCAGTGAAAGAATACCTTCTTCACTTCCCGGCAGATCGTAATCTCCGACCAGAGTACCGGGATAATGGTAGATCATCCCGCGTTTTGCACCCGTCTGCAATGCGTCTATTAGCGTATCTTCACCCATCTCTGCGGCAAACCGTGCAAAAGCACGCATCCGCGGATTTGAAAGCATTCGCTCTCCACATGGAAATTCGCTGCATCTTCCACAGCCTTTTAAGCCTTTATCCCGGCAGCAGTGCAGGATGGTGCAGCTTTCGGTCATGCTGCATCCGCCCATCTGGCATCCTTTGCATCCGGGCTGTTCGTCGCACAGACAGCAGGCCAGCCCACAATAGGAAATGCCTGTTTCCCGCCGGAATTTTTCTTCTGCCGGACGCTGAAAAAATCCGTCTTCAGCAGGGAAAAAGCCATATCCCGGAGCCAGTGCCGCCCATTCAACCGGTATTGATAACATGGCCTGCGGCCGGCCGATATCCGGCATCAGTTCCAGCAGACAGCATTTTAATACTTGATCTGCGAAGTTTTCGTCCGCTTGCATCCCAGACAGGTGAACCGTCAGCAGCGGACATCCGTCATCCTGAAAGGAAACCGTCAGTTCTCCGTAACTTTCGCCGTTATACAGCAGTGAAAATACAATCGGCTCTCCATCGATGCCGCTGTCCGGTCGGGTCAGGGTAAGGGTAGGGGTGTGATAGGTGGAGCGGATAACTGTTTCCTGCATGGTATGGTACCTCCGATTTTCGTATCTTCCGGCATGATCGCCGCTCATACCCACCAGTCGGGTGTCAATTCTCCCAATTTGACCACCCGTCCGTTCTGGTAGTCCAGCATGACTTCGATCTCCCGGTAACTCTCGGGATTCAGCTGTACCATCAGTTCCCGGCAGGCTCCACAGGGTGCCATCGCTTCGCCTTCGGAAGAAATCGCAATTACCCGACGGATGGTGTCCTCACCGTTTGTCAGCATATGGAAGATTGCGTTGCGTTCGGCGCAGATGCCAAGGGTACAGGCGGTATCGACACAGACACCGGTATAGATTTTGCCGGAACCGGATTCAATAGCCGCCGCAACACCACCGGCTTCTACAAATTTTGAGACTGCGCGTGGATTCAGTACAGCTTTGGCGGCGTTATACAGTTCATTCCAGATGTTGTCCATGTTGGTTGCCTCCTGATTATCATCTGCTCCGTTTATCTGCTCTCAGCAGCCGGCAAACCGGGTCAGCAGTTTTTCCGCTTCATCCATCAGTGTTTCCCGGTCATTGGGAAGGTCGCCGCCGATTACCCTGTCCAGCAGCAGGTTCAGTATCCGTCCCAGTTCCGGGCCGTTTTTGATTCCCAGTTTTGCCAGGTCTTTTCCGCCGACCGCCAGTTCTCCCAGTGTCAGGCATGGATGCTCGGCAATGACTGCCATCGTTTGCTCGGTAATCTCGGCAATCTCCGGCTGACGGTCGGAAACGGCGCGGTTCTGGGCGAGATTGTCCGCACGCTTGACCTCCAAAAGCCGCAAGAGCTGCTCTTCTCCAAGCATTGCCATCCATCGGCGAATGGATACCGGATCGGCAGTCACCTTCGCATCATGCCAGCGAATCAGGGGAATAGCGTCTTTAATCATCTTAGCCGGCATCGTCATCCGGCGCAGAATCCGTTCTGCCATTGCCGCCGATAATGCCGCATGTCCTTTAAAATGCCCGACACCTGCTTCATCCGGGATAAACCGTCCCGGTTTTCCGATATCGTGCAGCAGCATCACCCACCTGAGCAGTGGTTCCGGGCGTACCGCTTCAACGGCTGCCGCAGTATGTCCCCAGACATCGTAAAGATGGTACCGGGTGTACTGGTCAAATCCACAGCAGGGCAAAATTTCCGGCAGTACTGTTCCGATGACCTCGCTGTACCGGGTCAGCACCTCGCGCACACCTGCACCCATCAGTAATCCAGTCAGTTCAACGTATACCCGTTCATTGGAAATCTTCTGCAAAAGCGGCGCACACTGAAAAAACGCAGCTTCGGTTGCTTCATCCGGATGGAACCGCAGCCGGGACATAAACCGCAGCCCGCGCAGTATCCGCAAAGCATCTTCCTGCATCCGGCGCATCGGGTCGCCGACTGCACGCAAAATCCCGTTTTGCAGGTCGTCAATACCACCGTATGGGTCAAACAGTCTTTTCTCCGGGTGAAGTGCCATTGCATTGATGGTAAAATCCCGGCGTGCAAGGTCTTCCTTTAAGCTGCGGGTGAACGCAACGCCGTCGGGATGCCGCGAATCGGTATAACTGCCGTCGACACGATAGGTGGTCATTTCCAGCATCTGCCCGTCCACCAGTACGCCGACGGTACCGTGCTTTGCACCTGCAAGATTCTGGGAAAGCCCTGAAAAAGCGGCGGAAATCTCCTCCGGCAGTGCAGACGTCGTCAAGTCCCAGTCATGCGGCGTTTCTCCCAGTGCCGCGTCCCGGACACATCCGCCTACCGCATAACATTCATACCCTTTTCCTTCCAGTACCGCAATCGCCTTTAAAACCGGCTGCGGCCAGTCGGGTACCGGAAAGGGAAGTGGTCTGCCGCCGATCATACGGTTGTCTCCATTGTAATCGGTGCAAACTGCGCACCGATCAGTCCGGCAAGTGCTTTCGGTTCCAGTTCCACCTGAATACCGATTTTGCCGCCGCTGACCATGATGGTCGGCTGGTCGAGTGCCGACTGGTCAATACAGGTCGGGAACAGCTTCTTCATCCCAACCGGTGAACAGCCGCCGCGAATATACCCGGTTGTCCCGAGCAGCTCATTTACATGCAGCATCTCGACCGATTTGACACCGACGGCCTTTGCAGCCGCTTTGAGGTTCAGTTCGGCGGTTACCGGGATGACAAATACAAAACATCCGCTTTTTCCTGCACCACGGGTGACCAGTGTCTTAAAGACACGCTCAGGCGGCTGGTTCAGGATGGAAGCAACGGTTGCGCCGTCGACTGCTTCGTCACCATGGGGATAAAAATGTGTTTCATAGGGGATACCGGCCTGATCGAGCAGCCGGCAGACGTTGGTTTTTTCGTTTTTAGCAGATTTTTTTGCCATAAATGATGGGTTCCTTCCTGTGGGATGGCTTTTCAGCACAGCCCATGTTTTTTCATCGAAAGTGCAATACCGTCTTCTGTCTGGGAAGCGGTCACTTCATCGGCAATCGCTTTCAGGCCGTCTTTGGCATTGCCCATTGCAATACCGTGGGCGACGTATTGCAGCATTTCAGCGTCGTTCATTCCGTCGCCGAATGCGTAGGTGTTTTCACGCGGGATTCCGAGGTGTTTAATCAGCGTGTCGATGGCATAGGATTTGTTGGAATTGGGGACAGTCAGTTCACCTGAGTTATCGCCAAACGACGGCACGGTACAGCGGATAATCGTAAATTCTCCGCCAAACTCTTTCTCGACTGCTTCCCAGGGAAGCCCCTCTTTTTCCAGAAAACAAACCTTATTGTATCCGCGCGGCATGTCATCAAGCGGTTTCATCGCGTCAATAAAATCGCTTCCAGCCGCTTTTTTCGCAGCTGCTGCCGGGTCATGCTCCCAGTCGCCGTATAAAATCCGTTCCAGCCTGTCCACCAGATTCTTGCTGGCAAACAGACCGTCGTTGCTTTCAAGATAATAATCAAACCCGTTTTCATCAAAGTAACGGGTCAGGTGTTCCAGCGACTTGCGGCTGATGGTGTGATGGTACAGCATTTTATCGCCGATCTGGACGTAACTTCCGCCCGCTCCGATAATGCCGTCAAACCCGACTTCCAGTATGAACGGGTAAATTTCCGCCGCACTTCTGCCGGTGCAGAGATAACAAAGATTCCCCTTTGCACGTGCGGCATGGATGGCGTCAATCGCCGACTGGGGGATATATTCCTTTGCACCGCAGACAACCAGTGTCCCGTCGACGTCAAAAAAGATGATGTTTTTGGTGTTTTCCATATTCTCCTCCAAATTGCCGCAAAGTGAACCGATGCAGCATTTTACCGGTGATGTACTGAAAGATCATTTCCTGCGGGCTTTCTGAAAACGGGTGATTTTATTTGCCGCCAGCAGGATGACCAGTGCGAGAAAAAGAACTCCGCAGATGATGAGCAGCAGGCTTTTCCGTATAACGCCATTCCAGATGAGCATCCCTACGACCGCTCCAAAAATCAGCACCACGCCGGCTGCCAGCAGTATCCGTACCGGCATGGGTACCTTTTTGCTTTCAGCTGCTTCCAGTGAGCCTTCAATAATGATTTCCAGCAGAATCTCGATCAGCATATCCAGCATTTTTGCACCTCCTGCCATATGGCGGAAATCCACTGCCGCATATCTGGTATACGGCAGTGGAGACAGCTTTTTTACAGTGTCTGTTTCAGATAGTCCGCAATGATTCCAAACAGCTTTCCGCTCCAGAAGGTTCCTTCATGTTCGGCGCCTTCCACCTTAATCAGCCGTGTCGGGATATCGGCTTCTGCCAGCTTGACGGCCATTTCTTCGCTCTGGGAATAGGGAACAAGCGGGTCTTTGTCGCCATGAATCAGCAGAAAAGGCGGGTAATCTTTTCCTTTAACTACCATCTTTGATGGATTCATCAGCTGCATCCGTGCCCGCTGTTCCACTGGGTCTGCACCCAAAAGCCCATACAGCAGCGCACGGTCGTTTGGGTTATGGTCGGCACGTTCTTTCAGTCCCTCAAACAGAGCGGGAACATCCGCAGGCCCGAAGCATTCGACCACCGTTTTGACTTTATCGGAAAATCCACTGTGTTCATCGGTGCGGTAAAGCGGGTCGTCACCGGTCAGCCCGACCATCAACGCAGTATTGCCGCCGGATGAGGTGCCCCAGATGCCGATACGGTCAGGGTCGATTTTATAGTTTTCTGCATTTGCGCGCAGAAAACGGATGGCGGTCTTGACGTCTTTCAAAAATGCAGGCGCTTTGAATCCGTCCAGCGCGGACCGGTGGGTGACCATCGCGACGATGTATCCATTCCGGGCAAATTCGCTCATCTGTGGCAGTTCGTATGTAACGTCCGGGAAGGTCCAGGCACTGCCCTGTACAAAGACGATACAGGGGTATTTCGCCGGGTTTTCAGGGATGCGGGAGCCTTGGGGGACAATCAGCGTCAGTTTGATTTCCTTTCCGCCTGCATGGGAATAAACGATGTCAGGGACAACCGATGCCAGCCCGTCAAGTGCCGGATTATTGGGAATCGATTCAAAAATCAGCTCACCCATAGGAACCCCTCCTTAATATTATTTCTCGTAAATCTGCGCCGGGTCAAACCGGACACCAAATGCACCATAACCGGCATGGTTGCTGCTGCCGCCAAACGGTGCCTCTTGCGGTTCACCCTTGATTTCACCCGACAGAATCCCTTTGCAGACACGGATGGCGTCATCGTTGATGGATTCCGGCATCGGAGCACAGGTAAGGTTTGCTGCATAGCCGATATGGCCGTTATAGTTGCGGTCATAGTAAGGTTCAAGCGATTTGAGTTTCTCTGCGGTTGCAAGCAGGGTATCAACGCCGGAACGCGGTTTGACACGGTCGGAAGAAGAAAGCAGGGTATTTCCGTTGCAGGCGTCTCCGGTAAAGATCATCCGTTCCCGTACATCCAGAAAACTCAGTCCGCCGGGTGTGTGTCCGGGTGTTTCATAGACAACGATTTTCCGTCCGCCAAGGTCGATGATATCGCCTTCTTTAAGCGGTTTCAGCTCGGGGACTCTATCAAACTCCACTACGTCTTCTTCGGTGACCGAAAACAGTCCGCCGCTCATCGAGTTCATAATCCGGACGTACCCTTTCCGCGACTCTGCACTCAGGGTGCGCGCCGCTTCAAAATCCGCCTCATGCAGATATACTGTGTCAAAAAATCCGATACCGCCGACATGGTCGACATGACCATGGGTGCATACAACCATCACCGGTTTGCCGGTCAGATGCCGGACAAGCTCTGCAACATTAAAAGTTCCGGTGCCGGTATCGATCAGCAGCGCTTTGTGGGCGCCTTCCAGCAAAAACATCGCGTCCATTCCATACTCGTTGATACACCAGCTGCGCCGTGCAATCATCGTGACAATTGGGGTTGTAATCTGCATAGAAATCAGTTCCTTTCTGTCTGGATTTTGTCTTATTTACATTATAAATATAGTATAACGCCGCAGGGACAAAATTGCAAGGAGAATCTGTGTCTCCATACCATCCCTGCGGCGTTCGCAGCACGATATTTAGTTTATGACTCTTTTGCTTCCGGCATTCTCCGGTAGTAGATCAGCGCGCCGATCAGCACCGCCGGGAAAATAATCGCAAACACCAGCGCCGGCCGCAGGTCTTCTCCAAACACACCTGCAATCATTCCAACCGCAGTCGGGCCGACATTGCACCCGACGTCACCGGCAAGCGCCAGCATCGCATACATTGTGGTACCGCCGCCGGGAAGTGCCTTTGCAGCAGTCGAGAAGCATCCCGGCCAGAGTACGCCGACCGAAAATCCGCACAGTCCACAGCCGAGCATTCCAAGTGCCGGGATTCCGGAAGCCGCCAGCAGGTAGCTTGCAATACACAGTGTGCAGCAGAAGATCATGTAATTGCTCAGCGGCAGACGTTCGCCCATCTTAGCAAAAAATGCCCTTGCAAGTCCCATACACAGCGCAAAGGTACACGGCCCGACCAGGTCACCGACCGTTTTGCTGACTCCGAGTGCCGATTCAGCAAACGCCGATGCCCACTGGCTCATTGCCAGTTCCGACGCTCCGGCGCAGACCATCAGCAGCATCAGCAGCCAGAACAGTTTTATCTTAAACAGTTTTCTCGGACGGATGGCAGGCGCGTCGATATCCTGCGGCGAATAGACCGGTACCAGACAGAAAACGATCATATTTACAGCCGGTACAATTGCCCACAGTATCGCGAGTATTCTCCAGTTTTCCACGCCCATCAGTACAAAAAACGCGGTTGAAACCAGCACCACGCCCAGATGTCCCCAACAATAGAAAGAATGCAGAAGACTCATGATAGACTGTTTTTTTCTCGGCGGTGTCGGGCAGGATTCAACAATCGGGCTGATGATGACTTCAATCAGACCGCCGCCGATTGCGTATACGCAGCTGGCACAAAGCAGACCGGCAAATGGCGGCATAACTGACGGCAGCAACGCCATCAGTACCAGTCCCAGCGCCGCACAGGCATGCGCCAGTATTGCCGAAGCACGGTAGCCGATACGGTCGACAAACTTTGCCGATAGTCCGTCTACAATCAGCTGGGTGGAAAAGTTAACGGTGGTAATCAGCGCAATCTTTTCAAGGCCGATTTTGAAATCCGACTGGAAAGTCAGATACAACAATGGCGCAAAGTTGTTGATAATCGCCTGTACTACATATCCTGCAAGACAGGCCCGGATAGTATGGGAAACGCC
>DVLW01000093.1 GCA_018715285.1 Candidatus Faecivivens stercoripullorum
GACTCGAACTGCGTCCAGTGGATGACCCGCTGCAACAGGTTATCATCCAGCGGATTGTTCAGCTGGGCTACATAGTCACTGAACAGTTCGCTGAGGTCGACCAGTTCACTGACCTTGCCGCTTGCAAGGTCAATCCGGACGATTCTGTCCTCGACGGTGGTATCATCGTCACGGGATGCCAGTACCAGCAGGTCATTTTCCGAACCGAGGTTATAGTCATGGTGCATGCTGTAATGGTCAAGGTCAAGACGCTGCACCATTTTTCCAAGTGAATTAACACCGACAATCGTATTATAGGAGATGTTATAATACATCAGCCCATTTGCAAAAACCTGGCGTTCGGTACGGTATTCAACCAGCGGCAGTTCCATCCGGGCAACACCGGACGCATCATAGGCAATGGTATAGGGCTGGTAGGTAAAGGTCGCTTTTTCCTGCGGACCGAGCATGGTATAAAGGGTATCGCCCAGCTGTTGGGTGCTGGTCCCTTCTTCAACAGTCAGGGTGGTGAACTCCTCACCGCGAAGCAATGCTGGCGCCTGCTGTTCAAAAGAATGGCTGGTGACGATATTTCCATCATCGTCCAAAAGATTGATGGTGATGGTATTCAAAGCCGACGGTACCATACCAATCAGCTGGTGCTCATGTTCACTGGAAGCCTGTCCGCTCAGGGTCCGGAAAAAATCGGCGTATCCATCGGCGTGAATGGTGTAGGATACACGGACAGATTCATCGGTCTGGAAATAGATGTACAGCCCCGTCGTATTGGTGCCGTAGGGATTGACCAGCAACAGCGGGTCCTCAGGAGTATAGTATCGTTCCGCCTTGAGCTGGTCGATTTCTTTCTGTACATCCTCCTGATAGCTCTCGGTATAGATTTCGGCAATCGGGTTATCCCGCAGCCGCTCCAGATCATCAAACCACCCTTTGCCCAGCGTCTTCCAGGCGGCAAATCCGATGGCACAGACAAGAATGATAAGTAGAAGTACAATACCCATGATTTTTGCGGAAAATTTTAATTTTTTAACATATTTTTCTCCTTTATGCATCAAAAACTAATAATTATAATATCACATTCCCCCAAATATGTAAACGGCATTTTGAATGACGGTAACCGGATGACAATTAAACAGTTTTAGTGAATATGAAAAAATAGTTACACAACAGGCGTTTCTGAAAATCACGTCGGAAGATAAAAAGTTCATGGCTTCAGTCTTCATCAACCTGCCGTCTGAACCGGTTATACCATCATAACAAATAAACAGCCGCCCTGAAAGGATGCTTCCCTTTCAGAACGGCTGTTTTCTTATACTATTGTACTATTCCCTTACGGCTGCTGTGCAAGCAGCGCGTCCCCTTCTTCACGGGTGAGCCGGTCACATTCCACCATCCGGTCAATGACCTGTGCCATCCGCTGCTCTGCCAGTTCGGGGTTGACATCCAGCGAATAGGCAGACGGCGCGTTGGGCAGTCCGGCAAGCATGACCGCCTGATAATCGGTCAGCTCGGACGGTTCGCATCCGTAATACCCGAGGGATGCGGCACGAATACCGTAATAATTGCTGCCAAAATAGATGGTATTGACGTACATCTCGAAGATTTCTTCCTTGGTGCAGACCGACTCCAGCTCAAACGCGACAAATACCTCGGCGAACTTCCGTTCCATCCGCTTTTCCTGGGTAAAATACTCGTTTTTGGCAATCTGCTGGGTAATCGTACTGCCGCCTTCGACAAAGGACATCGTCCGGATATCATTCCATGCGGCGCGGGCAATCGCAATCGGGTCGACTCCGCCATGACTGAAAAACCGCTTGTCCTCAACCGATATCACCGCATCAATATAAATCTCGGGCAGTTCATCATAATATACATACCCATCCATGCTCTGGATGGACTCCACCTTCTCCGCAACCGGAGTCTCCGTGACCGCTTCACGGTACATCCTGTAGCCTTTCCAGGCAAATACCCCGGCGGTTACCATTCCCGCGACAATCCCCAGTGAAATCAACAGGGCTATCAGCCGCAGCGTCCCTTTCAGCAGTCGTTTCAAGTGTCTCCCTCCCCATCTTTCTGACTATATGGGCAATCCTCTTTGTTGTCTCCCGGCAGCCTCTGGTCAGAACAGATAAAACATCTGGTTGATCTCCACTGTCAAAGCGTCACTCGCCTGACGGATACTTTCGGCATCCCGGCCTTTGAGCGCACGCCGCAGCCGCTTCTCCGCTTCATCCAGTCCACGGCGGCTCTCACGCGGAATATCCCGGCGGTTGACTTCATTCAGCCGCCCTAAAACCGCTTCGGCAGCATCCCGGCAGGCAGCTTCCTGCCGCCGTGCATGGTCTTCCCGTGCATACCGCTGGGCATCTGCAACCGCCCGCTCGACTTCACGGCGGGAAAGATTACCAAATGCAGTAATGACGATATCCTGTGCACGGCCTGTCGCAAGGTCTCGCGCGGTTACCTGCACCATACCGCTGGCATCGATCTCAAAGGTGACGGCAATCTGTACCATACCGCGCGGTGCACGTTTCAGCCCGGTTAGCTTGAAATTCCCGAGCAGCCGGTTGCCGCGGGTCATCTGCCGTTCACCCTGGTATACCTTGATCTCAACCGAGGTCTGGAAATTGGCAGCGGTGGTATAAACCGCCGTCTTTTTGACAGGAATCGTCGTATTTCGCGGGATTATGGGCGAAAATACGCCGCCCATCGTCTCAATTCCCAATGTCAGCGGCGTTACATCCAGAAATACCGGCTCGCTGACCTCACCGTTCAGCGCTGCCGCCTGTAATGCCGCACCCAGTGCGACACTTCCTTCACAGCCGCCATCTTCGCAGGACAGGTCGTCCCCGACAAACGGCTGCTGGCCCATCAGCAGACGCAGTGCACCCCGTACCGCCGGTATCCGGGTACATCCGCCTACCATCAGCACTTTATTGATATCCTCAGGGTTGAGGTGGGAATCGGACAGTACCTGCCGCACCGGCTCCATCGTCATTTCAATCAGCGGACGAATCAACTGCTCAAACTCCGGACGGGTGACGACCGTCTCAAACAATACCGGCTCTTTTCCGCCGACCGGCAGCATAACCGATACTTTCGCTTCTGGCTCAGATGACAGGGTAATTTTTGCCCCGACCGCTGCCCGGGTCAGCAGCCCGGTAATCTGCGGACTGTTCAGCAGCAGGCTCTCCTCCGACTGCCGGCCGTCAGCCAGCAGTCCGCTGAACTGCGCCGCTGCCCGTCTGCACAGCATTTCGCACAGCATCCGGTCGATATCATCTCCGCCCAGACGGCTGTTCCCTGCCGTCGCCAGTACCTTGATCTGTTTATCCCGGATATCCAGCACCGATACGTCAAATGTTCCGCCGCCAAGGTCATACACCATCACCTTTGACACCGGCTCATTATTTACACCATATGCCAGCGCTGCCGCCGTCGGTTCGTTCAGCATCCGCCGTACCGTCAGTCCGGCAATCGTCGCCGCGTCACGGGTCGCCTGCCGCTGTGCGTCGGTAAAGTATGCCGGTACGCTGATGACCGCTTCGGTCACCGGTTCGCCCAGGTATTCTTCCGCATCCTCCCTGAGCTGACGCAGAATCATCGCGGATATCTCAGCCGGTGAATACTGGTGTCCATCCATCCGGATACGGGCTGAGGTTCCCATCTCACGTTTGATTGAGCGCACAATCCGTTCAGGCGTCAGTTCTGCCTGACGTATCGCCGCTTCTCCGACCAGCCGTTTTCCTCCTACCAGCGCGACGACAGACGGCGTGGTCCGGTTCCCTTCCCGGTTTGGAATCATAACCGGTGCGCCATCCTGCCAGACTGCCGCGCAGGACTTCGTTGTTCCAAGGTCGATACCGATCAGTTTACCCATCGTCTGCCATCCTTTCTGCCGGGAGTACTCCGGCGTAATCAAAGCCTGTTTCATTTACTCAATTTTATTGTAATCTTCTCCTGCCCTTCCGTCAAGCGATTTCATATAATCGTTACACTAAGTTTACCGGCGGCCCGGTGTCCGGGCGGACTGTTTGCCGATGTGGTACCACGCTCTTGGTGCTCAGCACTCGGCGGCTTCGACCACGCTCTGCGGAATGCGCCCACTTTCTCACAACATGAAAAAACCTGAACATCTCCCAATGTTTTGGGAAATGCTCAGGTGGCGTGTCGCCACGGACAGTTCGCGATGATCGCCCGCGTTCCGACGGGCTCGGTCGTGAAAGAAACAACCTGAGCGAACGCGGCACAGTGCCTGTGCTCCCTATTTGCCAGGATTCGTTCACGCCTTTGGAGCTCAGCAACCCAACCTTGCTTCCACGCTCGTGACGATAAAATTTCTGAAAAAACTACCCATCTGTTCACGCGAGCGCAGAGCGAGTGCCAATTTTACGCACTCAGTGGGGTCGGTAATGACAAGAAGTTTAGGTCAAGCCTTTTCAAAGGCTTGCAGGAGTCCAGAGGGCAGCGCATGGTTTGCTTTGCAAACCACACAGTTTCCTGTGGAAACTGTCCAGTTCCCATCGGGAACTGTGGTCGCTC
>DVLW01000094.1 GCA_018715285.1 Candidatus Faecivivens stercoripullorum
AAGACATAGTAATCTTTGAGTTTGTCCTGATTACGGACAAGGAGCTTGATGTAGTTATCGCCGCAGGGGACGAGCAGCAGCTGTTTGCCGTTATTATGTTTCTCAGCGAATTTAACCAGAGTCTTGACAAAAACCTCATCATTTTCGAGGTCGGGTTCAGTTACAGCGACCTTAACGATTTTAGAATTAGAGGTAGCGCCGAGCGCTTTTTTTGCAATGGCGAAGCAGGTGATGCCGTATTGACCATACGCTTCATGGAAAGAGCGCGCCATACCATAAACGTTGACGTCGCTGCCCAGAAGCACCGGGATAAAGGGTGCGGACATGAAGTCTCTTCCTTTCGTTTCTATAATAAACGGACACACGAGTTGTCATATATCCAATACTCTTTATTATACTATCCTTCCCAGAAAATTACAAGTTCTTTTTCAGTGTGGATTGTGGATGTTTTGTGAAGGTGGCGGCCCGGTGTCCGGGCGGACTTGTTCGCGGCGGTCGCTCCTGCTTCGCAATCCGCTCGATAGCGATAGTAACGACCTGAGCGAACGCGCCGGGCAGTGTGTGCGCACAAACTCTCCGTTTACATAACTGCGAAGCAACTTCACGTTTTGCGGCAGCAAAACTCTTCACTTGGCGCGAGCCAAACTTAACGTTCTGCTTATGCAGAACACTTCACTTCCGCAAGGCAGCTTTGCTGCCTTGCGGAAACAACGATTGTGTGGTATTATAATGTGGGGGTTGAGGCGATAAATAAAAACGCTTTGCTTCAGACCCTGAAAGGAAAACAGAAAATAATGACATTACTTGGTAAATGTTTACTGACCTATCTGTTGATTGTCAATCTGCTGGCGTTTATCCTCTGCGGGCTGGACAAATGGAAAGCCAAACGGGGATACTGGCGGGTTCCTGAGCGTATATTGTTTGGGATGTCGTTTTTGGGCGGCGGAGCGGCGTTCTGGCTGGGGATGGAGCTATTCCGGCATAAGACGCGGCATCTGTCCTTCCGGATACTGATACCGCTGTCGGTTGTACTATGGATAGGAATCATCATCTGGCTGCTGATGAAGGGAGTGCTGACCGTATGAGCGAGCTGAAATATCTGCCGGTGACGGACGAGCTTTTCCCACTTTTGGGGAAGGTGTATGCGCAGGCGTGGAAAGGTGCCAACAGCTTTTTTTCGACACCGGGTTACCTGAAAAAACAGACTGCTGAGAAAAAAGCGGAACGGTTTAAAAAACAGTTCAAACGGGAAAAAAACCTGAATTTTTATTTAGTCATGCTGGACGATCAGCCCATCGGCATGTATTCGACCAGTTTGTATCCGGATGGAAGCGGGGAACTGCGCAAGATTTACCTGTTGCCTGCTTACTGCGGCAAAGGATACGGAATGGAAGTCCTGCTGCATATCCTCTGGGAGAACCGGGAACGGGAACGGATGTTTTTGTGGGTACTGGGGCCCAATGAACGCGCACTGCGATTTTTTGCCAAATGCGGTTTTGTCACGACCGGTGAGCAGCAGGAAGTTGCACCGGAAATCGGGCTGATTGAATACAAAATGCTGCTGGAAGGGCCGCTGGACGTAAAAGCGGCAGTCATCCGGAGTTTATTGCGCAATGAGCGCAAAGCACATGAATCTCTGCTGAGCGATATGCTTTCCCATAACAGCAATACCGGGAAGTCCACACCGGAACAGACTCTTCCCGTCGCGGCGGCAGCCGAGGTCACCGAAGCCGAAACCAGCCGTCTGCTGACCGGATGGCTCAAAACCCTTTGCATGGCGGACGGCGTCGCAGGCGAGGAAGATGATGTATCAGCCGCAGCAGCCGGACTCCTGCGTGAGTATACCGAAGATGTGACGGTTGACCGCAATCGAAACGTCATTGCTCATATCCGCAAGGCGAACCCCGGACAGCCGCAGATTTTGCTGGACGCGCATCTGGATGAAGTCGGGATGCTGGTCAGAAAGATTGAAGACGGCGGTTTTGTCCGAGTCACCCGTGACGGCGGCCTGGATGCCCGTCAGATGCTCAGTCAGGAAGTCGTACTGCACGGAACCCGGCGGATTCGCGGTGTCGTAGTACTGCCGGCAGAGAGCGGCAAGATACCCGACAGCAATGATCTGCTGATCGATACCGGATATGAAAAAGAGCAGCTGGAAGAGATTCTCTCGCCCGGAGATATGATTACCACAGCCGGACGGTTTATTTCGCTTGCCGGGACAAGGGTGAGCTGCAAAGCACTGGATGACCGTTCCTGTGCAGCGGCGATTTTGTACGCGCTTGAGCTGACCCGTGGCGAAGAATTGCCGTGTGGTGTGACCGTCCTCTTTTCTTCACAGGAAGAGATCGGCGGACATGGCGCATCGGCGGCAGCTTATGCACTGCATCCTGACCAGGCGCTTGTCAGCGACGTAAGTTTTGCCTGGACACCGGATGCTGACCGCAATGAATGCGGACTGCTGGACGAAGGCGGGATGATCGGTATTTCGCCGGTACTGGATAAGAAGATAACCGAACAGCTGAGAATGCTTTCAGCGGCCAAGGGAATACCTTTCCAGCTGGAAGTAATGGGCGGTTCGACCGGTACCAATGCCGACAAGATTTTTGCATCGGGCGGCGGGATTCCGACGGCACTGATTTCACTGCCGCAGAAGTATATGCATTCACCGGTTGAAGTGGTTTCCACACGGGACATAGCCGCAGTCGGTCGGCTGATGGCGGAATATCTGCGCCAGCCTGCATGGGAAACTGCTGCTGCAACGAAGGAAGGAGCTGAATCAGATGAAACTGTCACATCTTGACCGGCTGTCCGGAATCAGCGGAATATCGGGAGATGAACAGGCGGTTGCCGCCGCGATTATTCGCAAGATAGAAGGGTATGCCCGATGGGAACTTGACCCGATGGGGACGCTGTATGTATATAAAGAAGGCCGTCAGCGGCGGAATCAGCCGCTGCTGGTGCAGACCTGTATGGATGAAACTGGGCTGTTAATTTCGCATGTTACCGATGAAGGGTACCTGCGGTTTGTGACCGTAGGGGAGCTGGACAGCCGGATTCTGCCGGGACGGCAGGTACTGGTCGGAGAAAACAAAATTCCCGGCGTCATCAGCTGCAAGGCGATTCACCAGACCAGCCGCGAGGAACGGGAAAAACCGATTCCATCGGACAAACTGCTGATTGATATCGGCGCATCCGGCAAAGAAGAGGCGCAGCAGCTGGTCAAAGTCGGTGACAGCGCGGTATTTTTGTCGGAATTTGAGCGTCTGGGCGGACGACGTGTCAAGGGTAAGGCACTGGACACGCGGATGGGCTGTGCAATCTTAATCAGCCTGATTCGTGCCGAACTTACCTATGATACAGTTTTTGCTTTTACCACCCGTCACCATGCTGGCGGCGGAGAGTCGTTTGCGGCGTTTACTGTCAATCCAGCGCGGGCGATTGTCCTTGGCGGGATTGCAGCGGACGATCTTCCGGGCGGAAAAGGTGACTGTGCACTCGGCAAAGGCAGCGTATTGCCGCTGATGGAACGCGGCACACGCTATGACCGTAAACTGGCCGGCGAAGTAATTTCCACCGCGTCCATTGCCGGTATACCGCTTCAGACAGAGTATGCCCTGACCGGAACGACACCAGCCGGACGGGTTCACCATAGCCGCGGCGGGATTCCGACGGTATTTTTGGGACTGCCTTGCCGGTATATTGGCAGCCCGGCAGTTGTCGCGGATGAAGCGGACATGGAAGCGGTTGAAGCGCTGACGATGGCATTGATTGAAAAGGGCGAAAATCCCGAAATGGCAGAATAATGGCAGGAGGGTTTAATATGTTGGAATACAAGTATGATACCCAGCTGCTGATCGATGGGGCAAATCTGGACGAAGACGCGGTACATGATTATATTATCGCGCATTTCAAAGGGGACTGCCTTCTGGCAATCGGCGATGAAGAGACGCTGAAAATCCATTTTCATACCAACGAGCCCTGGAAAGTGCTGGAATACTGCGCGACGCTCGGAGAAATTTACGATATCGTAGTAGAAGACATGGACCGTCAGGCCAGAGGACTGAAAGGCTGACCGGCGGAAACTGATGATATAAATAAACAGAAAGCAGGAAAAGACACAGA
>DVLW01000095.1 GCA_018715285.1 Candidatus Faecivivens stercoripullorum
GGATACATATCCGTTTGCAGGACGCCTATCCGCCGGAACTGGACGTGGATGGAAAAGCCGCAAAGGAAATGATATTTGCGTCGGGGATTACACTGACGAAAATGTTCTGGGTATTTTTGATCTGTTCGCTGCTGGGCGATATTATTGAAACATTTTTTGTCCGGTTTACGTCGGGAATCTGGATGAGCCGGTCAAGTGTACTGTACGGCCCGTTTTCGATTGTGTGGGGACTTGGTGCGGTTGTACTGACGGTTGTGCTCAGTCCGCTGGCTAAAAAAGGGGACAGATATGTATTCCTGGGCGGATTTCTGCTGGGCGGCGCGTATGAATACGCATGCAGCGTCTTTACGGAACTTGTATTCGGCAAGGTATTCTGGGATTACAGCGACATGCCGCTGAATATCGGCGGAAGAACCAATGTACTGTTCATGTTTTTCTGGGGTGCGCTGGCGGTTGTATGGGTTCAGATTCTCTATCCGCGGCTGTCAAAGCTGATCGAACGGATTCCGATGCTGACCGGAATTATCCTGACATGGGTACTGACCGGGCTGATGGTTATCAATGCGCTGCTTTCCGGACTGGCGATATGGCGGTATACCCAGCGTCAGGAAGGAATTGCCCAGCCGACGGTAATCGGCAGCTTTTTGGATGAAGCGTATCCGGATGGACTGGTAGAATGGGTATGGCCGAATATGCGGGAAGCAGAAAAAACAAATCAGCCAAATTGAGAAGATTATACAAAATATACTTGCAATTGCGTGAATATTGTGATACCATGACAGAGGAAATGGGGGATGTTGTTGGATTATCGGATACTGGTTGTGGAAGATGACCGGGTGATTGCCGATGTCATTGCAAGCCAGCTGTCACGCTGGGGACTGGATGTCAAACTGGTCACCGACTTTGAGCGGGTGCTGGCGCAGTTTAACGAATATGACCCGCAGCTGGTGCTGATGGATATCACGCTGCCATTTTACAGCGGGTTTTACTGGTGCGCTGAGATACGGCGTTTTTCCAAAGTGCCGGTGATATTCATTTCGTCGGCCGCGGATAATATGAACATCGTGACGGCGATCAATATGGGCGGCGATGATTTTATCGCAAAGCCGTTTGACCTTGGGGTACTGACGGCAAAGGTTCAGGCGATGCTGCGGCGGAGCTATGATTTTGCCGGTTCCAGCCGGGTTTTAAGCGCCGGAGAACTGATGCTCAACCTCACCGAAGGAAAGGCGTACTGTCAGGGAAAACAGGTGGAACTGACGAGAAATGAACTGAAAATCCTGCAGATGCTGATGGAAAACCGTCCGGCCGTTGTCAGCCGGGATGACCTGATGACAAGGCTGTGGGAATCGGACGCCTTTGTGGATGAAAATACCCTTGCGGTCAATGTCGCGCGGCTGCGTAAAAAACTGACGGCCATCGGTGCCGGCGGTATGATTCAGACCCGGAAAGGGATGGGCTATTCGATTGAATAATCATGATAATGCGCACCGCCATGAACACCGGCTCAGACTGCTTCGGCAGCTTGGGCGGTACCTGTGGGAAAAAAGGCGGGATTTGATCTTATGGCTGCTCTGGACAGGGGTGCAGGCGCTGGTATTTGTACTGTACCGAATCACGCTGGAGCCGCTGATTTACGCGAGTATGCTTGGGACGGCTGTCGGCGGGTACTTTTTTGTGACAGGGTTTGTCCGCTGGCGGAAAAGGCAGATGGAACTGGAACTGCTCCAGAAACTGCTGGATGAAAAGGTGCTGCCGCTGCCGAAGCCGCACGATCTGAGCGAGAAAAACTACCAGACACTGGTTACACAGCTTGCCGAGGCACGCCAGCGTGACCGGCGGGAGTACGAGGAAAAACAGTCGGCGATGGTGGATTTTTACACCCTGTGGGTGCACCAGATCAAGACGCCGATTGCTGCAATGCGGCTTTTGCTGCAATCAGACAAGGAAACGCCCAGTTCTCAGCTGCTTGGGGAACTGACCAGAATTGAAGGGTATTCCGAGATGGTGCTGTCGTACATGCGGCTGCAATCGGATGAAACGGATTACGTCTTCCGGAAAATTTCGGTCGATCCGCTGATCCGCAAAACACTGCGGCGGTTTGCAAGGCTGTTTATCGGCGGGAAACTGTCGGTCAGCTTTGAGGGAACCGGAATGGAAGTTGTAACCGATGAGAAATGGCTGCTGATTGTATTGGAACAGGTGATTTCCAACGCTGTCAAGTATACGCCGCCGGGCGGAAAAGTCAGTATCCTGTCGGAAAACGGAATGCTGGTGATCGCAGATACCGGAATCGGTATCCGAAAGGAAGACCAGCCGCGGGTATTTCAGCGTGGGTACACCGGATTCAATGGACGTGGTGAACGGCATTCCAGCGGACTGGGACTGTATCTGTGCAGAGAGATCATGGACCGGCTGGGCGGAAAAATTACGCTGGATTCTGAACCGGGAAAGGGATGTCGGGTGATGCTGGCGTTCCCGGAACGGGTAGAAGGATATGAATAGAAAATAGATTGTTTTTATAGGAAAGGACGTTGACAAAATGGCAGATTTATCGATTGGTGTAATGCTGGATTCCTTCCGGCTGCCGTTGAATGAGGCGCTGGCCAAAGCGCATGATGTAGGGGCACAGGGTATCCAGATTTATGCAACTAAAGGTGAAATGGCACCGGAAAACCTGAATACCGCTGCCAGATGGGAACTGCTGGACAGAATCAAAAGTAACGGCCTGAAAGTATCGGCGCTGTGCGGTGACCTCGGAATGGGATTCGGCAACCGGGAGAAAAACCCCGAGCTGATTGAACGCTCCAAACGGATTCTGGAACTGGCGCGCGACCTTGAAACGGATGTCGTGACAACCCATATCGGCGTTGTACCGGAAGATTCGGCTCATCCGCGCTACCAGATCATGCAGGAAGCCTGTGGGAAACTGGCGGAGTTTGCCGACTCGATGCAGGCACACTTCGCAATCGAAACCGGCCCGGAACCTGCCGCACGCCTGCGCAAGTTCCTGGACAGCCTGGGTTCAAGAGGCGTCGCGGTCAACTTTGACCCGGCAAACCTCGTGATGGTTGTCAAGGACAACCCGGTCGAAGGCGTCAAAATCCTGAAGGATTATATCGTACATACCCATGCCAAGGATGGCCGCCATATCTACTGGCGCGAACCGGAAGAAATCTACGGCGTAACCGAAGCAGAAGTTCCGCTGTCGCCGTCCTTTGCCGAGCTGCCGCTGGGTGAAGGCGATGTCGATTTCCCGGGATGGATTGCGGCGCTGCGTGAAATCGGGTACCATGGTTTCCTGACGATTGAACGTGAGGTCGGACCTGACCCTGAAGCTGATATCCGTAAAGCAGTCGGATTTTTGTCTGAGCTGATCGGTTAATCAAAATTATATTAGAGAAAGTATTCGGGCGGTGAAGTAGATTCCACCGCCTGATGATGGAAGGAGTTCATTTCAATGAGCAAAATTAAAATCGCAATTGTCGGCGTGGGTAATATCTCTCTTTCCCACATCCATGGTTATTCCCTTAACCCGGATGTTGAGCTGTACGCATTCTGCGATATCAATGAAAAGCGTCTGAAAATGATGGGCGAAAAATTCGGCATCACCCGTCTGTATACCGATGAAGCCGAGATGCTGCGTGAACTGCCGGAGATCGACGCTGTCAGCGTCTGCACCTGGAACTCCCAGCACGCACCCTGCACCATTATGGCACTGAATGCCGGCAAGCATGTTCTGTGCGAAAAGCCGATGGCGACCTGTGCGGCAGATGCTGAGAAGATGAAAGAGGCTGCTGAGAAAAACGGCAAGCTGCTGATGGTCGGATTTGTCCGCCGTTACGGCAATGACGCGAAGATTCTCAAGGATTATATCGACAACGGCTACTTTGGCGATATCTATTACGGCAAGGCAACCTATCTGCGCCGCAACGGTTCTCCCGGAAGCTGGTTTGGTGACCGTTCGCGTTCCGGCGGCGGCCCGCTGATTGACCTTGGCGTGCATGTCATCGACCTGACCCGTTACCTGATGGGCAACCCCAAGCCTGTATCGGTATACGGCGCGACCTTCCACAAGCTGGGCAACCGTCCGGATATCAAGGACAAGATGAAAGGGTATCAGGCATCGTCTGACCATACCAATGAAATCTTTGACGTAGAAGACCTCGCCAGCGCGATGATTCGCTACGATAACGGCGCGGTTGTATCGATTGAAGCGGCATTCTCGCTGAATATCAAGGAAGATGAAGGCAAAATCCAGCTGTTCGGCACCAAGGCAGGCGCAAAACTCGACCCGTCGCTGGAGATGTATACCGAGCTGAACGGTTACATGTCCAATGTAACGCTGGATACGGCGACAGCGCTTGATTTTGACGGTCTTTTTGAAGGAGAGATCAACCATTATGTTGACTGCATCCTCGGAAGAGTAGAAAAATGCGTATCTCCGGCAGAAGACGGAATCACGCTGATGAAGATCCTTGACGGCATCTACCGTTCTGCCGCAGAAGGACATGAAGTCATCCTGTAATTGATGGGGCGGCGTACCGGTTGACGGTGCGCCGCTTTGTGCTATTTGCGGGAAAAGCCGTGGAAAGAGGGATTTTTGTAAAAAATTAGAAATTTCGGCAAAATTGTGCAACTTTTTTGCAATCTGCGGCGTATTATAAACGTATGCCCGGAAGTATACCCGAAAGGCATCCGGGTAACATTTGACAGTCAGAAAGAAGGAGGAAGAAAAAAGATGACAGCCGTCGAAGAACGTCTGCATCCGTCGCCAGGACCGCCCGGGAAAGACTCTGCCCGCCGGCCGAAAAAAGCAGTGGCGTCGGATGACGGCGTGATTTTACAGGTGCGCGGACTGCGCAAGGTCTACGAGGTTGAGGACGAAAAGGTCGTTGCGCTGGGTAAGATATCGCTCCAGATCAAAAAGGGCGAAATCTGCTGTATCCTGGGAACATCGGGAAGCGGTAAATCGACCCTGCTCAACATCATGGCCGGACTGGAAAAGCCAACCCGCGGACATGTCATCATCGCAGGACGGGAAGTCACGGCGATGAGTGAAAAGGAACTGGCGGTATTCCGCCGTCAGAACATCGGGTTCATCTTCCAGTCGTATAACCTGATGCCGCAGGATACGGCGCTGGAAAACGTGGCGATGCCGCTGGTCTTCAAGGGCGTGCCCAAAAAGGAACGTGAGGCGCGTGCAAAAAAAATGCTGGCGCGCGTCGGGCTGAAAGGGCGTATGAAGCACCGTCCGTCCCAGATGTCGGGCGGTCAGCAGCAGCGTGTCGGCATCGCGCGTGCGTTTATCTCGCAGCCGCCGGTGGTGTTTGCCGACGAGCCGACCGGAAACCTGGACAGCCATACCACGACAGAGGTCATGGAGATGATCGTGCGGATGGCGCGCCGGTATCATGAAACGCTGATTATCGTCACCCATGACGGTGATATCGCCCGGTATGCCGACCGGATTGTCCGTCTGGTGGACGGTGCGATCGTCAGCGATACCGAGAATGTGTCGGTCGTGCCGCGGGAAGAACCCGAAACGGTCGATCAGCCGGCGCAAACACAGTCCAAACGCACAAAACCTCTGGCGGACAGTAAGCAGGGGCAAAATCAAACGAAAGGATAAAACGAACTATGCACGTTGGGGAGAAAAAAAGCATATTGTTTCGGTGGGAAGCGGTTTTAGCCGCGTTTCTGCTTATTTTGTCGATGGCGGTTACTCTTTTGCCAAATTTGAATGTTTTGGCAGCAGATGCCAGCACCTCAGGTATTTCGGTAGAGTTTGAACCGAAGGTTATTTCTGAAGGTTCAAAGTTCTCTTTGTACATTAAGTTTCCTCATTATCTTGCGGAATCTGGAAGAAATATTGAAGTAAATGGTGTAAATGGTTTTTCAGGTTCCAGTACTGGTAAAGCGGAAGCCTTGAATGGATACGAAGACAGTTACTCCTATTACTATATTCCGGCTGGTAGCATCACATTTGATGGAAAGAATCAGCCGACTTTGGAAATCAAAATTGAAAATGACAGTAATGTTTATCGATATACTGTTCCGTGGCAGAATATCAGTTTTACTCCGCCCGAATCTTCCTCCGAACCGTCTTCCGAGCCATCTGCACCGGAATTGATCGGTAACCAGATCACCGTATCCAAAAACGCATTCATGCCGGAAATCAAAGCTGGTGAAAGCAAGGATATCATGATTCCGCTTAACGCAACTTCTGTCGTCGGTTCCGCACAGGTCACCCTGACCATGCCGGAAGGTCTTTACCTTGAATCGGCTGCGGCTACCCAGACTGTCAATTTTAAAAAGGGTTCCGCTTCCATCAGCTGCCGTGTCACCGCTAAACAGGATGTAACCGATTCGGTCGCGGCTATTGGCATTGATTCGGTATACTCTTATGACAATAAGCAGACTACTGAGAAAACCACCTTTTCCGTTCGTCTGCGCGCCTCGGATGATATCAAATCCAACGGTAAACTGGTCATCACCGGTTATCAGCTGGGCAGTTCCACCCTTTCCTATAACGGCGATACCTCTCTGACCATCACCGTCCAGAATACCGGCTCCGCTACCATGAAGGACATCACCATGACCCTTGACGGTATGGCAACCGGTTCGGTTACCCTGAAATCCGGTATGGACGTCCAGACCCTTGTCGAACTCGGTCCCGGCCAGCAGTCGACCTTTACCTATCAGCTCCACGGTGATAAGGCGCTTCCCAGCGGTACCGCGATTCTGACCGCGACTGCCGCCTGCGGAGAAGAAAAGTCTGTCGCAAAGGTGTTTGTACCCTGTGTCGGCAAACCCGAAACCTCCGGCGGTGAAGGCGAAAGCGGCCCCGGTTCTTCCAAACCCCAGGTTATTATTGAAAGCTATACCTACGGTGAAGAGGGAACCAGTGTCACCGGCGGCAGCACCTTTACCCTTGGCATGACCCTGAAGAATACCTCTTCCTCCAGTGCCATCGAAAATATCAAGATGGTCGTTTCTTCCGCAGCGGACGAAACAACCGGCGGCGTCTTCACACCCGCAAGTTCTTCCAACTCCTTCTTTATCGCAAAGGTCGGCGCGGGTGAGAGCTTTACCGAAAGCATCGACCTGGTTGTCAAAGCAGACGCTGCGCCCAAGTCCTACGGGATTGATGTGCAGATTGCCTACGAGGCGGTCGTCGATGGCAAACGGGAAAGCCTGACCGCCACTGAACGGATTACCATCCCTGTTTCCCAGCCCGACCGCTTTGAGGTCGAAGACGCACAGATCAGCAGTACCGTTTATGCGGGTGAATCCGCCTCCTGCTCGGTCTCTTATGTCAATAAGGGCAAGAGCGCGATTTATAACCTCTCGATTGCTGTCGAGGGTACCGGCTTTACCACTGCCGATGCCAATACCTATGTCGGCAACGTCGAAGCAGGCAACGGCGACTATTTTGAAACGACCCTCAATGTCACCGAACCCGGTACCATTGACGGCAAGTTTATCATTACATACGAGGATTCCGCCGGTACGCAGACCACCCTCGAACGCCCCTTTACCGCAACCGTTATGGAAATGGACTGGGGAGAACCTGACCCCATGGAACCCACGGAACCGGTTGATGCCAATCCGGGTTTGCCGCTTTGGGGTAAGATTCTGATTATTGTCGGCTGCGTTGTGGTTGCAGGCGGTATCGTTGTAGTCGTGCTGCGCATCCGCAGAAAGAAGAGAAAGGCTGTCCCTGTCTTTGACGACGAGGACGACGACGATTACGGAGACGACGATTTTGATGAATAAGATCGCTAAGACTCGTCCGGCTTCAAAAAGTCCACCGTCCGGACGTAAAAAATCAAGTAAGGGGTTGAGGAGAAAAAAACCTCATGTCGATAATGGCATGACCCGGCTGGATACCATCCTGATGTGTATCAAAAACCTGCTGCGCCGTAAGGTGCGTACAGCTCTGACCGTCAGCGGCGTTATCATCGGTACCTGCGCAATCACCGTCATGATCTCGCTCGGTATCGGGATGCAGAAGACGCTGGAAGAAACCCTCGCTCAGCTGGGCGACCTGACCATTATCAATATCTATAACTACGGCACTTCCACCGAACAGCCGCTCAATGATGAGATGCTCGATACCATACGGCTTCAGGATGGCGTCGTCGCGGTCACACCTGTCTACAATACCAACGCTTCACGCTGGGGCAACTACACCTTCTCAAACGGCAAGTATACCTATGACGGCCAGATTGTCGGCGTCGATTTTGACGCGCTCCGTTCGATGGGCTATACCTTCATGGAAGGCGATTTCCCGACGGGTGAAAACGGGTATGAAGGCGTGTTTGTCATCGGACAGGATTCCCTCTACAGCTATACCGATAAAAAAGGGAATTACGTCCAGCAGACTACCAAGCCGGATGGTACTCCTTCTGACCCTCCTGTCAACGTCATGAAGGATAAACTCACCCTGACCATCAACAAGTCGGAAGAGTCCAATACCAAAAAACAGCCGTCTTTCAAGATCACCTGTACCGGCATCATGACCAGTGATTACCAGCGCAACCCCAGTACCTATGGCGTGTTCATGGATATTCACTACGTCAAGAGCCTGGAAAAAGAGTACCAGAAGTACAACGGCATCAAGAAAGATAAAAACAAGGTCGAGGCTTACGATAACGTTGTCGTAAAGGTTGAGTCGATGGAAGACGTTCAAAGGGTTGAGGATTTTATCAAGTCTTACGGCTATAATACCAACTCGATGGAAAGCGTCCGCAAACCGATTCAGGATCAGGCCAACCAGCAGCAGATGATCTTCGGCAGCCTTGGCGCAATCAGCCTTTTCGTCGCGGCGCTCTCGATTACCAATACCATGGTCATGTCGGTCTATGAACGTACCCGTGAGATTGGCGTCATGAAGGTTTTGGGATGCTCGCTGTCGGATATCCGCGGCGTATTCCTGATGGAAGCCGGTGCAATCGGATTTTCGGGTGGTGTGATTGGCGTCGGTATCAGTTACATCATCAGCTTTATCATCAACCATTATGCTGGAATGGGTGGTGAATCAGGCGGCATGATGGGGATGACGTCTATCGGCGGCAGCTCGATCATCCCGTTCTGGCTGGCAATTGGCTCGATACTGTTTGCAACGCTGGTCGGACTGCTGTCCGGATTCTCGCCTGCAAACCGTGCGGTCAAAATCAGCGCACTCTCTGCAATCAAACAGGAATAATACCAGTAAAACGCTCCTGCCGGATGGTGGGAGCGTTTTTTGGTATCATGATTTTTCATAAGCAAACTGATTGACAGACGGTTCATGTTTTCTGTATAATGAGTTTATCCAGGCAAAAGGAGGAGGGCATAATGCGGCAGATTTTTCATAGTGGCATGAATGAAAGAAATCGGAACAGGCTGAAGATCATTTTCAGCGTGGTAAAAGAGTTTGTCCTGTATACGATTCTGGTTTTTGCATTGTGGTGCATGACACAGCATATCCCATCCCCTAAACATACGGTGGATTTGCTGGCTTTTCTGACTGGCTTTTGGCTGACATGGCGCTTTAAGTCTTTTTTAACTCCGATTCTGCATGGGAGCTTTGCAGTATACCTGATTTTGGGTGCTGCATGGTACATTGATTTCCTGTTTATTTGTTTGTCGATGGGATATTCAGTCTCTGAATATGTCGCCTTTATCCTGCATTAAGGCAGCTGTCATGATTACATAAATAATATAAAACTGAACCTCAACCGGTCTCTGTCTGGATGC
>DVLW01000096.1 GCA_018715285.1 Candidatus Faecivivens stercoripullorum
GGGCCATCTTTCCGCATCTGCGGCGCGGCTCGGCGGGTTGGCTGTGCTGACAAAATGGTTACAACCTGCCGGAATGAAAAATCGGTATTCGGATATGGAAATCAAAATTCAGCTGACAGACTGCCCGAAACAGAAAACGAAGGATTCGGAGCTCGGGTTTGGCAAGGTCTTTACCGACCATATGTTTACCATGGACTGGGATAAGGAAAATGGCTGGCATGACGCACAGATTGTTCCTTTCGGCAATATTTCCCTGTCCCCTGCCTGCAACGTTTTCCACTACAGCCAGGAAACTTTTGAGGGCCTGAAGGCTTACCGGACTCCGGATGGCCATATTCAGCTGTTCCGCCCGGAAGAGAACTTCAAACGTCTCAATAATTCCAACAAGCGTCTGGCAATGCCGGAAGTGGATGTTGATTTCTGCATCGAGGCACTGAAAAAGCTGGTTGAAATCGATCAGGACTGGGTTCCCTATTCGGAAGGTCATTCGCTGTATGTGCGTCCCTTCTGCATCGCAACCGAACCCAACCTTGGCGCACATAATACCTCGATGGTCAAATTCCTGATTATCCTTTCACCTGTCGGTGCTTATTACGCATCTGGCCTGAACCCTGTTAATATCTATGTTGAACCCCGTTATGTCCGTGCGGTACGCGGCGGCACCGGTTTTGCAAAGACTGGCGGCAACTACGCTGCTTCGATGCTGGCACAGGAAGAAGCTGCTGCTCAGGGCTTTTCACAGGTTCTGTGGCTGGATGGCGTTGAACAGAAGTATATTGAAGAAGTCGGTGCAATGAACGTCTTCTTTGTTCTGGGCGATGAGGTTGTCACACCTGAACTGCGCGGTTCTATCCTGCCTGGTATTACCCGTAAATCGGTTATCGAAATCCTCAAATACTGGGGTTATAAGGTCTCCGAACGTCGGATTACCGTTGATGAGCTGATGGAAGCCTATAAAGAAGGTAAGTTTACCGAAATGTTTGGTTCCGGTACAGCTGCGGTTATTTCTCCGGTCGGACTGCTTCGGTACAAAGATTATGATATGAAGCTGTCGGATGGAAAGATCGGCGAGCTGTCTCAGAAGCTGTATGACGCGCTGACTGCTATCCAGTGGGGCAAAGCAGAAGATCCGTTCGGCTGGACGGTTAGAGTTTGCTGATTGAGGAGTTCCCACTGTTTGTGTGTGTTTCCAGATTTTCAGTGGCAGGCTGTTTTTAAAACAGCCTGCCGCTTTTTGTTTCACGTGAAACAAGCCCGGTCATAATTTGGAAACAGCTTGTTTACCACGTCGAAAACAGGGTGAGAACCTTTTGTAAATTCCGGTTCAAACACTTGACTTTGTCATATTTATTGTTCATACTGGATAGTATAAAAGGCAAAACAATCCCGCCGGTTTTCCGGCTGACAGAAAGGAAATTGCGATTATATGAACTGGCTGCGCAACTTTATGATTGGACGGTATGGTACGGATTCCCTGTCCCTGTTCCTGCTAGTGCTCAGTATTATCATCACCTTTGTTACCAGTATTTTTGGCGGAAATCTGATTACCCTGCTGATTTCCTACGCAATGTGGGGCTGGGTTATTTTCCGTACTCTTTCCCGCAACATTGCGGCACGCAGTAAGGAAAATGAGGTTTTCCTGACCGGCTGGCGCTGGGTTATGGATCATACGGTAGGTTTCCGCGGATGGGTCAAAACCGAAGGAAATCGTTTCCGTGACCGCAAAACCCATAAGTATTTCCGCTGCCCTACCTGTCATCAGATGGTACGGGTTCCGAAAAATAAAGGAAAAGTTCGGATTATCTGTCCCAAGTGCAAGAACGAGTTTATCCGTTCTACCGGAAAGTCTGCTGCTCAGAAAGCAAAGGAAGAACAGCAGCGGGCTGAAAAGGCTGCTCAGAAGGCAGCTAAAAAAGCAGAAAAAACAGGGAAACACTAATTTTTGTCATCCTCCGGCTCCCGTGCAGACAAACTTCGATCTGCATGGGAGTCTTTTTATGCGCTGACCGGTGGGTTATTGACCAAAACGATATAAATCGGCCTAAAAGAGCGTGATTTTTTGGCAATGCTTTTTTGCATGACAACGGTGCTTTAACTTGCAAAAATACGTCCGCTCTGTTATAATATAGGTTAAACACCGGTCGGACAGGTTGAAACTCAGACCACGCCGAACGGAAACTGTTTCGCTTAAAAATAATGAGGAAAAAGGAAGGGTCGATTGGATATGTACAAAATCGTACGGAAAAAATCTCTGAATCCTACCGTCACTCTGATGGATATAGAAGCCCCGCTGATTGCGAAGAAGGCAAAACCGGGTCAGTTTATCATCCTCCGGGTCAATGAAGACGGCGAACGCATTCCGCTGACCATCGCAGGTTATGATCGCGAAAATGGAACGGTCACCATTATTTTCCAGGTTGTCGGCGCTACGACAACCCTTCTGAACCATAAAAATGAAGGCGAGTTTATCCAGGACTTTGTCGGCCCTCTGGGTACTCCCAGCCATCTGGACGGCCTAAAAAAGGTCTGTGTCATCGGCGGCGGCGTCGGATGCGCAATTGCTCTGCCGGTTGCACAGGCACTGCATGATATGGGCGCTGAGGTCACCTCGATTGTCGGTTTCAGAAATCAGGATCTTGTTATTCTCGAAGATGAATTCAAGGCATGTTCCGATCATTTTGTCATGATGACCGACGATGGCTCTTATGGCGAAAAAGGCAATGTTACCATTCCGCTGAAAGCTATGCTGGAAAAAGGCGAACGGTTTGATGAGGTCATTGCAATTGGTCCGCTGATTATGATGAAGTTTGTCTGCCTGACTACCAAAGAATACGATCAGAAGACCACTGTTTCGATGAACCCGATTATGGTTGACGGCACTGGAATGTGCGGCGGCTGCCGGCTGAGCGTTGGCGGCGAAACGAAGTTTGCCTGTGTCGATGGTCCGGACTTTGACGGCCATCTGGTTGACTTTGATGAGGCAATGAGCCGTTCCCGCAGCTATGCGCCGTTTGAACGCCACGCCTACGAGGAAACCTGCAACCTGTTTGCCAAGGAGGTCCAGTAATCATGCCGAATATGAGAGCAACCAAGAATCCGATGCCTTCGCAGGAACCGAATGTCAGAAATAAAAACTTTCAGGAAGTAACTCTCGGTTATACCGAGGAAATGGCACTGGATGAGGCAAAAAGATGCCTTAATTGCAAAAATAAGCCCTGTGTTTCCGGATGTCCTGTCAACATCCATATTCCGGAATTTATTGCAAAAGTGGCAGAAGGCGACTTTGAAGGCGCTTATCAGGTTATCAGCCTGTCTTCTTCCCTGCCGGCTGTCTGCGGACGTGTCTGCCCGCAGGAAACTCAGTGCGAAGGTAAATGTGTACGCGGCATTAAAGGCGAGCCGGTTGCAATCGGACGTCTGGAACGGTTTGTCGCTGACTATCACAATGCACATGCAGAAGGTGCTGTTACCCGTCCTGAGCCGAACGGTCATAAGGTTGCGATTATTGGTTCCGGTCCTGCTGGTCTGACCTGTGCAGGTGATCTGGCTAAGATGGGATATGATGTAACAATTTATGAAGCACTGCATCTTGCAGGCGGCGTTCTTGTCTATGGTATCCCGGAATTCCGTCTTCCCAAGGCGATTGTCCAGAAGGAAGTCGATAACCTCAAAGCATTGGGCGTCAAGGTTGAGACCAACATGGTTATCGGTCGTGTTCTGACAGTTGAAGAACTGAAAGAAGAGTATGGTTATGAAGCAATCTTCATCGGAACCGGTGCCGGTCTTCCCCGGTTTATGAACATTCCGGGCGAGAACCTCAAGGGTGTTTACTCTGCAAACGAGTTCCTCACCAGAAGCAACCTGATGAAGGCTTATAAAGGTGATTCCACCACTCCGATTCAGCATGCAAAGAATGTTGCGGTCGTTGGCGGCGGCAACGTTGCAATGGACGCAGCGCGTACTGCAAAACGTCTGGGTGCTGAGAATGTCTATATTATCTATCGCCGCAGCATGAACGAGCTTCCTGCACGTAAAGAGGAAGTCGAACATGCAGAGGAAGAAGGCATCATTTTCAAGACACTGAATAATCCTGTCGAGATTCTGCCGACCGATGTTACCGATCCTCGTGATCCGAACTTTGGATGGGTTAAGGGTATTCGCTGTGTTGAGATGGAATTGGGTGAACCGGATGCTTCCGGCAGACGCAGCCCGATTGTCAAGGAAGGCAGTGAGTTTGAACTGGAGATGGATTGTGTCATTATGGCACTGGGAACTTCTCCCAACCCGCTGCTCAAGGTAACTACTCCCGGTCTGGATACCCGCAGACGCGGTGAGATTGTCGCGGATGAAAACGGTCTGACTTCTATCGAAGGCGTTTATGCAGGCGGTGACGCTGTTACCGGCGCTGCAACGGTTATTCTGGCAATGGGTGCCGGTAAGACGGCTGCCGCTGCTATGGATGCGTACATCAAAAATAAAAATGCCTGATTATTTGTAATAGCATAATAAAAAGCCGGCTGCCGGTGTTCCACGTGGAACATTGTCAGCCGGCTTTTAATATTTGCTGGTTGTTTTCTGAAGGTTTTCTTAATTTCCCCTGTTTTGTATTTGGATCTGATATACTGGGGAAAAAGGAGGCGAAGACAATGAAAAATTATTTGATGATTGGTTATGAAGCAGCGGCATCATTGCTGCCCTGGGCAGCGGTGTATTTTGCAGGCGGACGGAACCGTTCCCGGTTGAGTCGTGGTGAGAGAAGAAAAAGACTGGTATTTTATCTGGTATGGGCGGTTTATATCTGTGGAGTATTGTATTTTACCGGCGCCGGAACCTTGTATGATATCTTTCTGCATGGGATGAATGGCGGAGAACAGATAAACCTGCTCCCCTTTTCGCGCACAATAGATTGGACGGCTTATTTTCTGAATATTGTGCTGTTTATACCGTTGGGAATTTTGCTGCCTGCTGTTTCAGCAAAGGTCAGACTGCCAGGTGTTCTGTTAGCAGGCGGATTCTTTTCTCTGCTGATTGAACTCAGCCAGTTATTCAACAACCGAAGTACCGATATCGATGATTTACTGCTCAATATGTTGGGTGCATTGCTGGGGTATCTGGTATGGAAGATATGGACGGCAGTGACCGGATGGAAGGGCCTCGACTGTCAATGGACGGAACCAGTTTTGTATTTTGTCGTAATGATGGCAGGAAGATTTTTGTTTTATAACGAGATCGGACTTGCGGCTATATTGTACGGCTTTTAAGAGAATGCAACTATTAGTTGCGACCGGATATAAAAATGCGCATTCTACTTGGTGGTGCTGGTGTCCCCTTTTTGGTATAATAGTCGTATCGCAGATGAAATGAGGGATGGCTGTGGGATTTGGAAAAAATCTTCAATACCTGAGAAAAATGCACAATGGTATGACGCAGGAGGCTCTTGCGGAAAAGATGGGTGTGACCCGTCAGACGGTTTCCAGATGGGAATTGGACACCGCTTATCCGGAAATGGAAAAAGCGGTTGAACTGTGTACAATTTTTGGTTGTACGCTGGACAATCTTTTCCGGGAAGACCTGTCTTTTTGCAATCAGGCATATTCTAACTTCCGGCTGGAAACTGTGCAGCCTTTTCGATATATGCAGTATCCGGTAATCAGCCGGGAACCGGAAAAAAGATGCAAAAGCGGTTATCCGCAGGAAAGCCGCAAAATATGGAGAGTCGGAACCCGAAATTATTGGGTGGGACTTTCCTTATGTTTCACAACAGCAGCTGAACGTTTTTCATATGCACGGATATATGGCGGCATGGATTCTGCCGGATGGTATAACACCGGATTTTGCAGATGAAGAGATACTTTTTCAGGCTGAGCAAAAGTACGCGGCTGTCACGATACGTAATCCGTTTTGCGCACCGTTTGCGGTTATTCCCAACGGCTACAAGGCGCTGATGGCTTATATGCAGATGAACGGAATTGCGCATTGTAAGAAAGATGGCGTCATCTCCTGTTTTGAAAAGGAGTACCTGCGGGATGATGTCTGGTACATGGATGTGTATATTGCAGCAGAAGGATAACAGCATTATGATAACAACCCGGCGGCTGTCTGGTATAACCGGATAACCGTCGGGCTGTTTTATGTTTTAGAGGATTTCCACTTGCCATTTTTTCAGCCAGTAGTTAAGCTGAATCATATATGCCATTGTCTGCGGCGCGGTCATCAGCTGGCCGTACCACGGCACCTGGCTGTCACTGTCCAGCAGTTCCCGAAGCATTTCAGGGCGTACAAGCTGAAGAAGCGGCGCATTTGGATTCGCGATAATTTCTTCCAGCATCTCACTGACAGCGGCACGGTAGCTGGGATTGTGGGTTTTGGGGTACGGGCTTTTCTTGCGCCAGAGTACTTCCGGCGGCAGCCAGCCTTCCATTGCACTCCGCAAAAGCCCTTTTTCATATCCATCGTGGTCTTTTATATCCCACGGGACATTGTACAGGTATTCGGCAATCCGGTGGTCGCAAAACGGTACCCTTACTTCCAAGCCCCAGAACATACTCATCCGGTCTTTTCGGTCAAGCAGCGTCTGCATAAACCAGTCGGTATTCAGCCGCATCATCTGCCGCATCCGTTTTTCGAGCGGCGAGTCATCTGGTCTGGAATCGGTATCAGAAAGGGTCATCTGTTCCCTGTTATGCATATATTCGTCCGGATTGATACGGGCGAGATATTCCGGCCGGAGGAAACTGCTTCGCCAGCTGGTGGTCTGTGCCCACGGGAACCCGGCACGGGAACGGATTTCCGGGTCACGATACCAGGGATATCCACCGAAAAGTTCATCGGCGCATTCTCCTGACAGTGCGACGGTAACATACTTGCGAATCTCCTTGCAGAAAAGCAGCAGTGAGGAATCGACGTCTGCCATTCCCGGAAGGTCGCGTGCATCAACTGCGTCCATCAGAGCTTCAGCAAGTGCAGGCGTATCCAGTGTAATCAGGTGGTGGACACATTGCGGGTCTTTTTCTGAAAGATACCGCTGCATGACCGGGATAAAACCGGTATCGCTTTGGGGTTGGAATTTGCCGGAGCGGAAATAGCGGCTGTTGTCCTTATAGTCGACCGAAAAGGTCGTCAGGTGTTTTCCACTGTCCCGCAGCATATCACAGGCCACCGATGAAATCAGGCTGGAATCCAGTCCACCCGATAAAAATGTCCCAATCGGCACATCACTGACCAGCTGACGGTTGATGGCGTCCAGTACCAATGAACGGACATGAGCTGCTGTTTCTTCAAAACTCTCAGTGTGCGGTTTAGGTGTCAGCTTCCAGTAACGATGGATTTCTGGCTGACCACCCGGCACAATCCAGGCGTACTGCGCGGCTTTCAGCTCCTGTACCCCTTTAAAAACGCCGCAGCCCGGTGTTCTGCCGGGTCCGCAGAGCATCAGCTCTGCAATGCCCTGACTGTCAATCTGTGGCTTTACGCCGGGAAATGCCAGCAGTGTTTTAATCTCGGACGCAAACAGGAACCGGCCGCCGTCCAGCATGAAAAACAGCGGTTTTACACCCATTCGGTCACGAGCAAGAAACAGCTGTTTTTCTTCACAATTCCATACCGCAAAGGCAAAGATACCATTGAACTTGGAAAGACACTTTTCTTTCCACTCGATAAAGCTGTGCAGGACGACCTCGGTATCTGCCGACGTCTGAAAGCTGTGGCCAAGAGATTCCAGTTCAGTTTTCAGATCGGCTGTATTGTACAGTTCTCCGTTATAGACAATTGCATAACGGTTTTTCCCGGAAGCCGAAAATAACATCGGCTGTCGTCCGTTTTCCGGGTCGATGACCGCCAGTCGCGCATGGTACAGTGTAATCAGCGGATTTTCCTCTTCCGAGGTAAAGACACCTTCACTGTCCGGACCACGTCGCTGCATGGTCGAAAGAATTTTTTCCGGTGCGGGAAAAGCAGTTGCTTCTTTGCCCCGCAGCATACCGGCAATTGCACACATAAAAAACCACCTCCAATGCAGGGTATGCGTCAGAGAAATCTGTGGTGAAAAGCAGTATGGCTATATCATTATCAGTGTGCCCAGATGCAAAGTAATAATACCCGATATAAGATAAAGCGCACATCTGCCGAAAATCGGTTTTTGTGCGCTTTATCTCTTAATCAATATCTCAAAACAAAGTAGATAACGTAAACCCAGCTGAGCAGCCCATGAAAAATAGCCCATCCTACAGAGTGCCAGGTCGTATAACTGATGACCATTGCCAATGCGCTGCCAAAGCTAATTCCGGTTTTTACAGTCTTTTGAACAAACTGCTGTTTCTGTTCCATCACGTAACCTCCTGATAGCCGCTCTTAGACTTCCCTGCTGTCTCCAATAAAGAACAGTGCAACCGTTCCAATACCGGTATGGGAACCGATGACCTGACCAATATCTCCGATCAGAATATTTTGAATACCAAAGCGCTGTTTTACAAGATCAGCGACAAACTGTGCGTCTTCATAACAGTCGGAATGAGAAATATACACTGCATCATTGATGTTATTTCCAATCTTTTCGCCCATCTTGTCGACCAGCCAGGTCAGCGCGGCTTTACGTCCTCGTGTCTTGCCGACGTTAATCAGATGTCCGGCATCATCCACGTGCAGGAGCGGTTTAATGCCCAGCGCCATGCCGACAACTGCCGTAACCTTGGAAACCCGTCCGCCGCGATGCAGATGGAACAGGTCATTGACGGTAAAGTTGTGGCAGAATTTCAGCCGGTCACGGGTAATGATATCGGTCAGCTCGGAAAGGGTCTTCCCCTCTTCTTTCAGCTTGACTGCATAGGACAACATCAGTCCCTGTCCCATTGAAGCGGCCAGCGAGTCGACAACAATAACTTTTGAACCAGGATATTTTTCCATAATGTCTGCTGCAGCAATGCAGCAGCTCTGATAAGTTCCAGAAAGTCCGGACGAAAAAGCAAGATGAAAGATGTCTTTTCCCTCTTTGACAATTTTTTCAAAGGAGTTATATGCTTTTTCAACTGTGACTTGGGATGTTTTAGGCATGGCACCGTTTCGGATCATGTCAAAAAATTCTTTTGGAGAAAGACTGTCCTCAGCGGCGCTGTCGTATTCTTTGTCACCAATCAGATAGGTCATTCCCAGAAGATTGATGCCGTGAGACTGGTAGTATTCGCGGGGCATATCACAGGTTGTTTCTGTAGAGAGAACATATTCTCTTTCGGAGTTCATTGGCATTCATCCTTTCGTACGGCTATAAGCCATCGTATTCATTGATCTTTATTATAACCCATATAAGGTAAAATTGCAATGATGTATAAAATACAATAGTACAACTTCATGAAATTGTGCAAACAGACAAATTTTTCTAAAAGTACCAAATACCCCCTTGATTTTCTTGGAAAATCGGGTACAATATATATTGTTAGCACTCCAAAACATTGAGTGCTAAGTGTAAAAGAGTAAATATAGCTTATAATGAATACAGGAGGCTTTCATATGAATATCAAACCGCTGGCAGACAGAGTAGTAATTAAAATGACAGAAGCTGAAGAAGTCAGCAAAGGCGGTATCATTCTCGCCGGTGCGGCTAAAGAAAAACCCTCCGTTGCAGAAGTTGTCGCAGTCGGTAAGGGCGGCATGGTTGACGGTCATGAAGTTGTAATGGAACTCAAAGTCGGTGACAAGGTACTGGTTGGTCAGTATTCCGGCAGCAAGGTCAAACTGGACGGCGAGGAATATACCATTGTCCGTCAGTCCGAAGTTCTGGCAATTGTTGAATAATGTACGGGACAATTTGATTCCCATTCTGTAAGAGAAAGAGGTAATGCACGATGGCAAAGCAGATTATTTATGGCGAAGACGCAAGAAAAGCACTTCAGACCGGTATCGATAAACTGGCTGATACTGTTAAAATCACCCTTGGCCCGAAAGGCAGAAACGTTGTTCTGGATAAAAAGTACGGCGCTCCGCTGATTACCAATGACGGTGTTACAATTGCTAAAGAGATCGAGCTGGAAGACCCCTTTGAAAACATGGGCGCTCAACTGGTCAAGGAAGTTGCTACCAAGACCAACGATGCTGCTGGTGACGGTACCACTACCGCTACCCTGCTGGCTCAGGCTCTCATCCGTGAAGGTATGAAGAACGTCGCTGCTGGCGCTAACCCCATGATCGTTAAGAAAGGTATCCAGAAAGCTGTTGACGCTGCTGTCAACGCTGTTATCGCAAACTCCAAGATGGTTGAAGGCTCTGCCGATATCGCAAGAGTTGCAACCATTTCCGCAGGCAACGAAGACGTTGGCCAGCTGATTGCTGAGGCTATGGAAAAAGTCTCCACCGACGGCGTTATCACTCTGGAAGAATCCAAGACTGCTGAAACCTATTCTGAAGTTGTAGAAGGTATGCAGTTTGACCGTGGCTACCTCAGCCCCTACATGGCAACCGATACTGATAAGATGGAGGCTGTTCTGGACGATCCGGTCATCCTCATCACCGACAAGAAGATCTCCAATATTCAGGATATCCTTCCTCTGCTGGAACAGCTGGTACAGTCTGGTAAGAAGCTGCTCATCATTGCTGAGGATATCGAGGGCGAAGCTCTGACCACCCTGATCCTGAACAAACTGCGTGGTGTATTCAATGTTGTTGCTGTCAAGGCTCCTGGCTTTGGCGACAGAAGAAAAGAAATGCTGCAGGATATCGCAATCCTGACCGGTGGCCAGGTCATCACCTCTGAACTGGGTCTTGAGCTGAAAGAAGCTACCATGGATATGCTGGGTCATGCAAGACAGGTTGTTGTCAAGAAAGAGACCACCACTATCGTTGGCGGCAGTGGCGACAAAGATGCTATCGCTGCAAGAGTTCATCAGATCCGTGCTCAGCTGGAAACCACCACTTCCGAGTTTGACAAGGAAAAACTTCAGGAAAGACTGGCTAAACTGGCTGGCGGCGTAGCTGTCATCAAGGTCGGTGCTGCAACCGAGATCGAAATGAAGGAAAAGAAACTGCGCATCGAAGACGCTCTGGCTGCTACCAAGGCTGCTGTTGAGGAAGGTATCGTTGCAGGCGGCGGAACCGCTCTGATTAACGCTATTCCTGCTGTCAAGGCTTGCATGGACAGCGTTTCCGGCGATGAAAAGACCGGTGTCAGCATTGTTCTGAAAGCACTGGAAGAGCCTGTCCGTCAGATCGCTCTCAACTCTGGTCTGGAAGGCAGTGTCATCATCGACAAGATTCTGAACTCCGGCAAAGTTGGCTACGGCTTTGACGCTTACAAGGAAGAATACTGCGATATGATTTCTTCCGGTATCGTTGACCCGACCAAGGTTACCAGAAGCGCACTGCAGAACGCTGCTTCGGTTGCTGCAATGGTTCTGACCACCGAAAGCCTCGTTACCGATATCAAGGAACCGGAACCCCCTGCAGCTCCTGCAGCAGGCGGTATGGGCGGAATGTATTAATTCCCCGTTCCCTGCACATATCATAAAAACGAAATCCCGTCCACCATTTATGGTGGACGGGATTTTTGCATATCACGTTATTCTTTTTCCCACAAAAGTGTAAACTGTTCGGGATTATTCGCAAACAGTTCGGTTAACTGGTCATAGGACAGTTCGTTGACCGGCTGGGACAGGAAGTAAACCTGTTCAATCTGACCGATATCCTTGCCGTTTCCCGCAACCAGATATTCACTGGCGGTATTGTCTCCAATCATCAGATCATTCCAGGTAGAGGACGTCATCGAAAAAATGACGGCATTCTGACCATCTTCCAGTTCGATTGTTCTTGAATAAACACTTTCCCATTCGGTTCCATACAGCCGCGCAATAATATCGCCGTCTGATTCCTGTACAACCTGGATATTTTGCTTGTCTGCGTTATATACGACCGAATGGACGTGGTTTTTCATATATATGCCTGAGCCTGCCACAAGCCCGATTACCAGCAGTGCAGCGACTGCCGCTGTCAGAATGCGTTTAAACAGCAGTTCCCGGCGGACTTTTACCAGTGAATCGGTTCCGATAAAAGCGGTTGACTTTGCTTCTACAGAATAATGGTTTGTAGTCTGAGCAGCGTACTGTTCCATTTTTTCATACTCCTTTCGGCAGCAGGCGCAGTCTTTGAGGTGTTCCATGACAGCCTGCCTGCTTTCTTCGCTGCAAACGCCGTCGGCGTACAGCGGCAGCAGATCATTGATAATGGCACATGGGTATTTCATTCTGAATTCATCCTTTCCTGCAACCTGCATCTTGCCCGGTGATAGGTAACCCGGGCCCAGCTTTCGGTTTTTCCAAACAATCCGGCTATCTCCCGGAAACTGCGTTCCCCAAAAACCCGCAGCCAGAAAACCTCCCGGTAAGGTTCTTCCAGCTGATGCAGCATCTTAAAAAGCCGGTCGGACATTTCCCTGTCCAGCAGCATCTCTTCCAGACTGCCGGAGACGAGCTCGGGAACGTCAGCGTCTGACCTGTGTTTTTGTTTACGCATCAGACTCAGCCAGTAATTTTTAGCTATTCCGCACAGCCAGCTTTCAATGGCACAATCGCCCCTGAACTGATGGATTTTTTTCAAAGCCTGAAAGAAGGTTTGCTGTGCAATATCCTCAGCGTCAGACGGGTTTCCGGTCAAAGACAGCGCATAGCGGTAGACCACCTGATAACAGGTAAGATAAATCTGGTCAAAATCCTGCGTCAATTTTTTCCCTCCTTTTATCCGGGTGTTCATCTGTTAGACGCATGAAAAGCTGATTCGTTACAGATCTTTCAGCGAGTTCAAAAAACAACACCCACAGTTTTCCCTGCGGGTGTCACGATAAGCCGGATTTTATCTGTTATCTTTTGTATTTTGTCTCGTTTTTCCGGACTGGCGGCCGGAAGAATGACTTCCCTGGTTTTTCAGCCAGATGAGCCATAACCCATGCAGTACCAGCTGGTCATCAAAGATAATCGGATGTTCACAGCAGGCGGTAATCGTTTTTTCCAGCGCGCCGCCGGTTGCAATAACCGTCAGTGCCTCTTCCGGTTCGCCCAGTTCTTCGGCAATCCGGGTAATCATCCCGTCGATCATCCCGGCTGTTCCGTAAACGGCACCCGATTGCAGACAGTGGACGGTATTGCGTCCGATGACTGTTTCCGGTGCTTCCAGTCCAACCCTTGGGAGCTGTGCAGTACCCGAAGCGCCAGCTTCCAGCGAAATCCGCACACCGGGACTGATAAACCCACCGATATACCGTCCTTCACGGTCGATAACCGAAGCGGTGGTCGAAGTACCCATATCAAATATGACCATCGGTGCCTGGTACCGGTCGAGTGCCGCCACAGCATCTACTACAAGGTTGCTTCCCAGCTGGGAAGGGTTTTCAATCCGGATATTCAGCCCGTTTTTGACGCCGGGTCCAATCAGCAGCGGCGTTTTGCCGGTTATAATTTCCATTGCCCGTGTCAGGACAAAGTTCATCGGCGGAACAACTGACGAAATAATACAGCCTTCCAGTTTCTCACGCGGAACACCGTTGAGTTCGAGTGTCCGCAGGAAATCGATGGCATATTCATCTTCTGTTTTATTGGAGATGGTTGCAAAACGAGAGGTAAAGTAGGTACCTCTGTTCCCGATACATCCCAGTGAAATATAAACGTTGGAGACATCTGCTGCCAGTATCATCTTTCCTGCCTCCTTTTTGCCGGTGCATTTTTCTGGTAGAGAATCCATAAGCCTTTGAGCAGCAGGTCACTGTCTACGATGACCTTTTCCCTGCAATACGGTGCAATTCTTTTTGACATTCCGCCGGTCAGAATCACCAGCGGCGGCTCATCTTCTCCCAGTTCGCGGGAAATCCGTCTGATTAGGCCATCTACCGTTGCGGCTGTGGCAAAGATAGCGCCGCTTTTCATACACTCCACGGTATTTTTCCCGATTGCGTGAGCAGGCGCTTCCAGGCTGATAGAGGGCAGCTGAGAGGTATTCTGTGCCAATGCCCGTTGAGAGATGCGGATGCCGGGACAGATAATACCGCCCAGAAATTCCTGATTTTTGCTGACGACCGATAATGTGGTCATTGTTCCCATATCTACTACAATGGCAGTTTTTCCGGCAGCTTTTCCATAGAGGTGATAAGCGGCAACGGTATCGACAATACGGTCACTGCCCAGTGCGTCCGGGTTATCCACCATCAGTTTCAGCCCGGTCCGGATACCGGGACGAATCAGAATCGGGGTTTTTCCGATCACCATTTCGGCAGCCAGCATCAGCATCCGGTTGATGGGCGGCACGACGGAACTGATAATCGCGCCTGTAATCTCTTCGGGACGAATACGGTTCATCTGCAAAATACTTCCCAGTATGACCGCATATTCATCTTCGGTTTTCATTCGGTCGGTTGCAACCCGGGCAGTCATCAGCGGCCCGTTTTCATCGATACAGCCGACGCAGATATTGGTATTGCCGGCATCCAGCGCGAGAATCATGGTATTTCTCCCCTTTTGTTTAAAAATCTCATGTCTTTACCATTATATCCAAAAATTCGCCCGAATTCAAGCAGCATAAATCTGTAAAAAATATAAAAGGCAGACTGCCGGGACAGTCTGCCATATTGCACGATTCTCAGAAAATTAAACTGCCTGCTTTTTCAAAACACGGAGCAGAACCTTGCATACCACAGCGGTAATCACCGCCGCAACCAGTGCTTCCAGTACGCCGTTGACAGCAACCACTCCCAGAATGACGTCATACAGTGCGTCAAACCCAATACCTTTAGCGGCTGCATAGCTCTTTCCAAAGCAGATATAAATCAGACCCATGACCAGTACCGTATTGGTCATCGAACCCAACAGACCAGCTGCTCCCAGTGAGACGGCATCAAAAAGGTTGTTCTTTTTCTTTCCGGCCGCTTTCCACAAAAGGCAAAGTCCTTTATAGACGTAATAAGCGACAACTCCGATCAGAATCCGCGGAATAAAGCAGATCACCAGACTCCACAGGTTTCCGCCGGAATAAAAAGGCGAAAAGGTAAAGGATGTAATCGTCGGGTTGATGGTATTGTTAATCAGGCTGGTCGCACCGAATACTCCGCCGAGGAACGCGCCTTTTTTCGGTCCCAGTAAGATACCGCCGATAATAACCGGCAGATGGATAATCGTCGCTCTGGTCACGCCCAGGGGAATATACCCAAGCCCCGGGGTAAATGCCATTGCAAGGATAATCGCGGAGAACAGCGCCAGCTGTACCATCGAAAGGGTCGATGCAGAAGCTTTTCTTTCCATATTCAGTTTTCCTTTCTGTGCTGAACCTGCTTTCAGTCTGCGGGACTGGGATACAGTATGCTGCCGTTCTGTGTCAGACGTTTCCGTTCCCGGAGAAACGTGTTTTTCCGCTGCCGCAGTCGGAAAAATGGATACAGCGCACCTTTCAGCAAGATTATTATACGCGCAAAAAGGAAGGAATGCAAGCCGAAATAAAAATATTATTCCGCTTTCAAAAGTCCAACTGCCACATCATTAACATTGGTTCCGGTGGGACCGGTGATAATCAGGCCGCCGGTTTTTTCCAGTGCGTGGAAAGCATCGTTGTTTTCCAAAATATCGTAGGCAGACAGCCCGGCCTCAGCCAGTTTCCGGCAGGTATTGCCATCGACATAACCGCCTGCGGCATCGGTAGGACCGTCGGTCCCATCGCTTCCGACGCTGAATACCGCGGCGTTTTCGATTCCTGCGATTCCTTCTGCGGCTCCCAGTGCAAGTTCCTGATTGCGTCCGCCCTTACCCTTTCCTGTGAGCCGGACAACCGTTTCTCCGCCAGCGACAAAGGCAAGTGAACGATTGTCCTGTACATGGGTTTTCAGAATCGAAGCAAGCATACTGCCTGCTTCCCTTGCCTGGCAACAGAGCTGATCGGTCAGCATGATAGGCGTATATCCGAGCGACTGTGCAGCCTGTTCTGCCGCATGACAAAGCTCTCGTACACTGCCGGTGATAACTGTACGCACATTGTCAAGTTCTTTCGGAGTTTCTTTGTGCAGGCAATCCATCGCTGCATCACTCAGACGCAGCTGGTATTTTTCTGCAATCCGGAATGCATCCTCGCAGGTTGAATGGTCAGGTACAGCCGGACCGGATGCAATCATATCCAGAGGGTCCCCCAGAATATCCGACAAAATAATCGCATAAACCTGTGCGGGAGCACAGATAAGCCCGAATCTTCCGCCCTTTACACCCGAAAGACGTTTGCGGATGGTATTCATTTCAACGATATCAGCACCGCTTCTCAGCAGCTGGTCGGTGATGTCCTGCATCTCGTCGCCGGAAATCAGCGGCTGTTCAAATAATGCACTTCCGCCGCCGGATACTAAAAACAGAATGGTATCCCCTTCTTTGGCAGACTTTGCCAGTTCAACAGCCGCCTGTGTAGCGGAAAAGGAGTTTTGGTCAGGTACCGGATGGCCTGCTTCAAACAGCTGGCACCCGGGAATTTTACCGCCGATATGCCCATATTTGGTGATGACAATACCGCTTTCAACCGGACGCGGCAGGTTGTCGACCGCAGCCCGTGCCATCTGCCAGGCAGCTTTTCCGATTGCGACCAGATAGATTTTTCCCGGGAAATCGACGCCTGCAAGTGCTCTGGCGACTGCTGTATCCGGCAGTACCGCATGAATGGACTGCCGGATAATTTCATCTGCGTCTGCCCGCAATTGTGCAGCAAGATCAGGGGTATTGGTCTGGGTGTTCATTTTGCATTCCTCCTGTTTAGTTTATAAAAATACCCGCCGGACTGGAATTTCCATTATCCGGCGGGAAAACTCATTCTCCCGAAAGTGATTCAAAATCTTCGTTTTTAAAAAGCAGGTCCCGCCATCCTTTCATCAGCGGGAAAAAATCGGTGGAAGCCCGGGTAATCTGCCCTTTTTGCATCATCTCTAAAAAGGTATCATCGTTGACCCAGCGTGCGTCACAGGTTTCTCCCTGCTGCAGGGTTACCGATTCAACCGGAAAATCCTTGAAAAACATCCAGCAGTCAAAAAAGACTCGCTCCAGACGCTGCCGGGTTCCTAGGAAAACCGGACGGTTTTTAGAAACATTGATTCCCACTTCTTCCCTTATCTCCCGAATGACTGCTTTGAGGCTGTCCTCGCCTGCCTGCTTGGCTCCGCCGGTCGTTTCCC
>DVLW01000097.1 GCA_018715285.1 Candidatus Faecivivens stercoripullorum
GACTGGCGGTAAAATCCGCTTGATAAATTGCTTCCGCCCGTTCGATACCATTGTAAAACGTTTCTCGGGCTGAGCGGTTGATATTACTTACGACCGTTACGAAAACTGAACCGAGCAGCAGAATAATCACACTGAGTAAAACAGTAAAGCGGGTGGTCACCTGGTTCCATCTTTTTCTCATCGGTATAACTCCTTCTGCCGCTCCAACGACCATTTTTTATTATGATAACCTGTTTTTTTCAAAAAAGCAACCCACCTTTTTCTTTCATTCTCCTGCAATATATACCTTTCGATCGCACAAAATCAAAAGAAAAGTATATAATTTTAAATGCGCAGCACAGCTTCTTCTGGTAAAATAAAAAAAGATTGAGAAAGGAGCTATGCACATGAAAACAATTCAAGTCAATGGTGTCACCCTTGCTTATGAAGAATTCGGAACCGGCGATCAGTATCTGATCAGCACGCAGAACTTTTTCTTCAGCGGCTGCCATATGGAGCTGCTGGGAAAAGAACCATACCATTACCATACTTTCCTGATTTACATGCGCGGCTATAATCAGTCGTCCCATATTTTTGATACCGAACCGAAAGATTACGCGACGATCTGGAGTGAAGACGTCATAGCTTTTGCAAAGGCGATGGGAATTCCCAGTTTTTATTATACGGGTGTTTCCCATGGCAATATTGCGGGATGGTATATTGCATTTCATCATCCCGAATTACTGCGTGGTTTTGCCTGCGTGGACGGAACTGCCTTTTATAAACCAACTCCTCCTGTTATTCCACGGCAGTCAGACGGAATTGAAAAGATGGCCGGTAATCGCGAACTGCTCAAAACCATTGCCTGGAATGAGGAATGGCCGACTCAAAATCCGCAGCGGCTCAGCAGACGGGAATTTTGCCGTAAACAGCATCTGGACATCCTTACCGCCCGCGCACCGGAAGAATTTACAGTTCGCAACATCAGCATGAACTGTTCCGGCGCACGTTCGATGGAAGAATATCTCGACGCTGTAAGCAAAATCCCGGTACCTGTCATGCTGCTGGGCGGCGCACTGGACCCGCTGGCTATCCCTGAAGAAATGCTTACGCTTGCCCGTACCATTCCCGGGGCACAGATGAAGATGTATCAGCACTATGGACATGGAGCCGCCGATGAGTGCCCGGAGATTTTTGCACGTGACTGCGACCGGTTTTTCAGGGATACAACCGGCAGAGTACTTTGATAAGTCATGTATAATTGTTTCTGAGACGATTATTCAAAAGTCATACAAATTTATGTCACAATTTTTAAAAATAGCTGCACAAAATCGAAAGTATCTTTTACGCAAATCTGTTATGATATATACATCATTCAACGACCATTGAAGAATGAAAATTAAAATTTTACGTTTTTTCATTCTCCAAACGTCAGGAAAGGAACGGATTATTCATGAAAAAAAGAATTTTAGCCTGCCTGATGGCAGTCATGGCCACAGCATCTTTTACCTCCTGCGGCAGCTCGGATAACGGCTCTTCTACTGACTCTACCGGTAACAGCCAGACCAGCTCGACTGAAAGTGCTGCTTCCAGTGGTGAAGTCACTACGGTTGATTTTCATTATATCAACTTCGGCACTCTGGCTGATACCGCTCCTGTCAACGATGTTATCAACGCTTATCTCGAAGAACAGGGAAAAGATGTCCGTGTCAATCTGCTGATGTACGATGCGGCTTCCTATAATGACCAGATGAATCTGATGATTTCCTCCGGTGAACCTGTTGACCTTTTCCTTCCGCTGGCAGGGGTTTCCAGCTGCGTTTCCAAGGGACAGATCTATGATATCACAGATATGGCGGAAGCAAATTGCCCGGGTGCCATGGAACTGACCAGTGACTGGCTGAAAGCAGCAACAGTAGATGGACGGCTGTATGGAATCCCGGTATATAAGGGCATCATGCTTCAAAACTATTTCATTGCATCTCAGGCAATGGTAGATGAACTCGGAATCGACCTTTCCACCCTTTCATCGCTGGAAGACCTGCCCGCAGTTTTTGACCAGGTAAAAGCTGCATATCCGGATGTATATCCGCTGGTTCCGCTGAACGCGAACGCCTATAACCTGCTGGATTTCTTCCTGGGTACCACTAACGGCTACCGGATTGACATGCTGGGTGACCGTACCAACACCTGTACTGGTTGTATTGTTGGCGATGATATGACAGTCGTCAATCTGTATGAGACCGATGCATTCCGTGAATGCTGTGAGCTTGCATATGAATGGCAGGCTGCCGGTTATCTGATGCCGGATACTTCGACCTCTCCTGATGCAGCTTCTTCTCTGATGGCAGCCAAGCGTGGTTTTGCGACAGTCGGTGGCTATGGTAACTCTCCGGAAGTACTGAGCAGCAATTCGCTTGGTGGCGGAAGCGAGCCTGCATATTATCAGCTGATCGAGTCTCCTTATCTGACTTCTACTTCTGTAAGCCTGAACTATGTCGTAGGCATTACTTCTGAACATCCTGAAGCGGCTCTTCGGTTCCTTGATCTTACCTATACGGATGAGTTTGTTACCAACTCGATTCTTTATGGTGTCGAAGGACGTGATTACAAGAAGGTTACCGACCAGACCATCACCTATGCTGACGGTGTGGATGCGACGACCGTTGCATACGATTCGATCACAACCTGCGGTATTCTGGGCAGCCAGTTCATTCAGTGGGGACGTGACCAGGATGAAGAACAGCTGATCGCAGACAGAGAATTCATGCAGAGCAATATTGAGAATGCAGTCGTTTCTCCTGCATTTGGTTTTGTATTCGATTCTTCTCCTGTCAAGACTGAGGTATCCTCTGTCAGCAACGTTATTACCCAGTACTTTAATGCTTTGACCAACGGTGAACTGGACCCGTCTGTTTATATTGATGAGTTTAACCAGAAACTCAAAGATGCAGGACTGGAAGCAATTATTGCTGAAAAGCAGGCACAGTTGGATGCCTGGAAAGAGTCCAACTAATCAGATAGCTTCGTCCCGCTGTGTTAAATCAACTCACAGCGGGACACTTTTTAGAGAGGGGTTTACAGATGAATGGACATACCTTCGATGACGGTTATATTACAGTAAAGGAAGGCATTTTACGGGGCAGCGTTGAAGACGGTATCAAGGTTTTCCGCGGTGTACCCTATGCCAAACCTCCGGTTGGTGAGCTGAGATGGAAAGACCCTGTTCCGCCGGCTAAATGGTTTGGCGTCCGTGCAGCTGATCGATATTCCGCTGGTGCGCTGCAATGGGATGTACTGGAACAGGAACCATATGCAGAATATGAACTCGGAGCACCGATGCACAGTGAAGACTGCCTTTACCTTAACCTGTTTACACCTGCAAAAACGCAGGATGAAAAGCTGCCGATTTTTGTCTGGGTGCATGGAGGCGGTATGGTCGCCGGTTCCGGCATGGCTTCCTTTTTTGAAGGGGAACAGCTTGCCAAAAAGGGAATCATTGTAGCGGTTATCAACTATCGACTGGGCTTGTTTGGCTTTTTCTGTCATCCACAGCTTTCCGCAGAATCTCCTCGCCATACCAGCGGCAACTATGCACTGATGGATATCCGGCAGGCAGTACTCTGGCTGCGTGAAAATGCGGCATCTTTCGGCGGTGATCCGGACAGAATCACTGTTGGCGGTCAGTCGGGCGGCAGCGTTGGAACTACCTGCCTGGCCCTTTCTCCACTGATGGAAGGACTCTGCCAGGGATATATCATGGAAAGCGGCTGTCCACTGTACGGTTTTATGCAGGCCGGTACACTTTCGGAGATGGAACAGAAGGGAGCAGCATTTGCTTCTGAGATGGGAGTCTCAGATATCAGTGAGCTTCGTGCGATGGATGGCTGTGACCTGACCCGTATTGCTTATGCAGAAAAACATTTTATCCCCAATTACTGCGTGGACGGCGTAGTCCTTCCCGACAGCCCATGGAATCTGCTTCATTCGGGCAAGATCAATAACGCTCATCTGCTGATTGGTTCGACAAGTGAGGAATTTGGCTCTCTGGGAAGATACGATGAAAATTCGGTAACACCCCAGCAGTTTGAACGATATCTGGAAATTCTGGTTGAAAAGGGATTGTGTACGCCTGAGCAGCAGAAGATTTTGCAGCAGCATTATCCGCATTCCAATAACCGG
>DVLW01000098.1 GCA_018715285.1 Candidatus Faecivivens stercoripullorum
TCGAAAAAGCATTTTCTTATATATACTGTCAATATCAATAAATAAGATGTGCTTAGCTTTTATTATTATAGCAAAATTGTCCTTCTGTTGCAACTGGCAAATAAACAGGAATTGCCCAAAATTTATAGCAGTTATTTATAAAAATATGCTGCTTTTTAGATATATATTCCTGCTTTTTTGTCAGTTTTGTGTATATTTACTTTGTTATTCCGTCTTTTCCCCTGATATATACAAAATACCCTGCCCGGTTTTTGGGCAGGGTATTTTCAGGATAAACCTGTCATGATTATAACAAATGGTTTTGTGCCTTTGCAGCGGTCAAAGTATTGCGCATCAGCGTCGCAATCGTCATCGGGCCAACTCCGCCCGGAACCGGTGTGATATATCCGGCTTTTTTCTCTACCGCTTCAAAGTCAACGTCACCGCACAGCTTGCCTTCCGCATTACGGTTCATGCCGACATCGATAACAACAGCGCCTTCCTTGACCATATCTGCGGTAACAAATCCGGCCTTTCCAACTGCCGCAACCAGGATATCTGCCTGAGAACAGATTTCCCGCAGGTTTTTGGTCCGGCTGTGGCAGATGGTCACCGTTCCATTGCGATGAAGCAGCAGCATTGCCATCGGTTTACCAACAATATTGCTGCGTCCGATTACAACACAGTTCTTCCCTTCAATCGAAACGCCGGTCGAATCAATCAGGTCCAGACACCCGGCCGGTGTACAGGGCAGCAGATTGTACTCGCCAATCATGATCTTGCCGACATTGCCTTCAGTAAATGCGTCCACATCCTTTTCAGGCGCAATTGCTGCAATAATCCGATGGTCGTCAATCTGAGGCGGTACAGGAAGCTGCACCAGAATCCCGTTGACTTTCGGGTCATGGTTGAGCTGTTCGACCAGTGCGAGCAGTTCAGACTCGGTAGTATCTTCCGGCAGCGCGTATTCATACGATTCGATGCCGCAGACCGCACAGGCCTTCTTTTTATTATTGACGTAGACACGGGAAGCAGGATTGTTTCCGACAATGACAACTGCCAGTCCAACCTGAATTCCCTTTTCCTTGAGTGCTGCAACCTCTTTCGCAACTTCCGCCTTGACTGCCGCGGAAATCTGCTTGCCATCAATGATCTGAGCCATTGGCTGTGGCCTCCTTACTGATTGGTATTCTCCTGCTGCTCCGTTTCGGATTCTTCTGAAACAGAGGTCTTAGCCGGTTCATCCACTTTTTCTGGCTGAGTCGATTCTTCCGGTTGAGTCTCCTGCGCTTCAGCTTTCTTTGCTTTTGCCGCTTCTTTTTTGGCTTCCTTTTTAGCCTGCTTTTCCGCACGGATACGGGCTTTTTCCTCTTTCCACTTTTCCTTATCCGCACGCAAAGCCTGATATGCAGCATAATCTTCTTCATCCTTCTGGTACTGCTCGGTCAGAGCGTAGCAGCGCAGATAGTTATCATCATGCGCCGCACGGATTTTGCCCCGGATAACCAGCCATGCAATCAGGCAGGCAACAAACAGCAGACCTGCCAGCAGCTGAGAAACACGAATCTTGCCGATCAGCAGCGAATCGGTTCTCAGACCCTCAACGATCATCCGCTCGAATCCATACCAGCCAAGGTACATCAGGAAGATTTCGCCGTCAAAACGTCTGTGCTTTTTGGAATAGAGGTACAGCAGCACAAATCCCAGCAGGCACCAGATGGACTCATACAGGAAACATGGATGTACCGGTGCGTTCGGGTCAACCGACACACCCAGCGACGTCAGCGTCGCGATATTATCCGTATCCGACAGATAAGAGACAATCCGGGTACCGGTCATTCCCCAGGGCAGATCGGTGTTGCAGCCAAAAGCCTCACCGTTGACAAAGTTGCCCCAGCGGCCAATTCCCTGTCCAATCAGGAATCCCAGTGAAGCCAGATCCAGTACCGGCAGTACCCGCATCTTATGACAGCGGGCAACAATCATACCGACCAAAAACGCACCGATAACGCCGCCGTAAATTGCCATGCCGCCTTCCCAGGTGTGCCAGATAGCGGACAGATTGTCCTTATACTGGTCCCAGGAGAAAATAACGTAGTACAGACGTGCGCCAACTACGCCGCCGATCAGGCCGCCAAGCACTACATCCACCAGCTTATCCGCATTGACGCCGAAACGTTTTGCATTACGGAATGCCATCAGCATCGCCAGCAGGATGCCCACTGCAATGATGACACCATACCAGGTAATGCGGAAACTGCCGATTTGCAGCGCATTGGGGTTGATGTTAAACTCCAGTCCAAGTTTCGGAAAACTGACTGTATGCATGAGATATGCACCTTCCTTACTAAATATTATCCCCTCGGATGGATGACAGAGATTGCCATACACGAGGTATCAAAATCGGTCCGCAGCCGTCTGGTCACATCTTCCGGTGTGACAGCTGCCAGCATCCCGATTGATTCAAAAAGTCCCAGTCCGGACATCTCTGCTCCCAGAAGAGCTGTCGCCGCATCCTCTACATCATGCAGAGTCCGCAGCATCCGGCCGTAAATCGCGTTCTTGCAGGCAAGAAAATCCTCACGATCAATTCCTTCCCGCATAACCCGATCGATTTCCTCACAAAGTGCTTTCTGTACCGCTTCCGGCTGCTCCGATTCGCCGCCAAACAGCGACACCAGAAAACCACGTCCGGAAAAAACTTCGGTTCCAAAAGTCGAGTTGATAATACCCGCACGCAGCAGTTTTTCATAACAGGCAGAAGTCGAACCGATCAGCAGTTCATGCAGAATCTCCAGCTCAAACTGCTGGCGTAAAAAAGCCGCTTCTGTTTCGGCTGGACGCTGTTTAAAACCAATATAAAACTGCGGCTGAGCAACATCCATCGTCAGGTCAGCACGCGGACGGAGTGCTTCTTTCCGCTCCTGATAGGGTGCACGTTCAATTTCGACCGTTTCCCGCTCGACCAGATTCTGCTCAATAATCGCAAGCGCTTCATCCGGGTCAAAGTTACCGGCAATCGCGA
>DVLW01000099.1 GCA_018715285.1 Candidatus Faecivivens stercoripullorum
TTCTATTGTCCGTTTTTACTGGACCTGTTCATCTGACGGAGCCGGGGTTTTCTGTCATGTCCAATAAAATCAATATCCGAGCGATTCACCGACCAGCAGGATAGTCACACGACCAGGCGCGTTATTTCTGCGAATCAACACATGGTCGTTGCAGATAGATGTATTCCCGCAGCCATTTTCGATACCGCCGTTATTGACGCAGGAGACGCACTCCCCTTTTTCTGCACAGTAGGTTTTGCAGGAAAGGCGCATGGTATTCGCGGGACATGCGATTTTTTTAACCCTGTCGACAGCCGCGTCAAAATCCGGAACGATCTTATTCTGACCCACGACATAGACCACCTTTTTCGGCCCATAGAGGGTTGCAGCGGTACGGTTGCCGTTGCCGTCGACGTTGTAGATCATGCCGGATTCCAGCAGCGCATTTGCCGAAGCGAGGTAAACATCCGACAACAGTGCCTGCCGCATACATTCGACCCGTTCTTCCGGCGTGATACCAGCGCGGTCACGGTCGAGATACTGATACTTGCCACTGCGAAGCAGCTCCATTACACCGCATTCCACGAGCGACATCGAGCCGCCATGAGCAACGACTGCACCATCGGGAATCATCTCACGCAGAACCGGCACGACCTCATCAGCAGTATCAAGGATACGCACATCGAAGCCATTTTTCCGCAGGTTATCAGCGGTTTTTTCCATCCGAAGGCGGACGGTACGTGCGAGATACTCATTCATAACAACACCATTCCTTCCATTATAATGTAATATCGCAATACAACACTTTCAGCGGTCAGCGAACACTCCGCGCTGGTAATTCAGACACACTCTTAACGTTCCAAGCGTGGTCGAAGCCTACAACTGCTGAGCACTAAAGGCGTGGGTAGTACTTTGGCATCAAGTCAGCAACGACTCGCCGCCTGAGCACTAAAAGAGTGGTAACACATCGGCGTTAAGGCTGCGCAGGCTCCGCGCCAAACTGTTGACCCGGACACCGGGCCGCCCATTGAGCACGGGAAATGCGATAAACCCGACAACGGAGCAGCCCGTGGTCAGAACGAACGAGCTGAATTTTACCCTCAATCGGCTGCATACCGCATTTGAGCATAACCCTGCCGGAAGCGTCGTTGCCGAGTTCATGCATTGCGATGAGTTCCCGACACCCGACCTTTTCAAACAGAAGATCGATTACCGCCGCAGCGGCCTCAGTGCCGTACCCCATTCCCCACCATTGTTTTCCAAGGCAGTACCCAATTTCCCAGACGCCTTTTTTACCCCAAACCTTAGAAGCGCCGCAGGAGCCAATCGGTTCACCCATTCCATCAGGTACAATCGCCCATTCATAAAAATCGCGGCGATGGTACTGAGAAAGCCAGTACTCGATAACCTCTCTGGTTTCAGACGGGACGGTATGGAACCGCCAGAGCAAAAACCTTGTAACATCCGGGTCAGAAGCCCAGTTGCGGAACATAGCTTCAGTATCCGCGCGAGAAAATCTTCTCAGGGTAAGTCTTCTGGTATGCAGCGTAACGCTGCCGCAGTGGTTCAAACCGCTGCCGAAGCGAAGCAGCCTCATGTGATCTCTCCTTTGCCGGTAGCGGCAGATAGTACAAAACGCCGGTTCAATGACCGGCGTTGTTACCCAGCAGCATGACCGGGTTTTCCATGCAGTGGCCGACCGCGACGGCGGCAGCGCCGAAAAGCACCGGGTCAGACATCAGCCAGTCATCTTCCAGCTGGATAGACACTTTATGAAAGATAACGGCGGGCATCCGTTCCGAGACGACCTTACGGACCTGATCGAGCAGGATTTTCCCACCGCGTGCCATTTCGTTGCTGATAATTACGATATCGGGATCGTAGGCATAAATAATATTGACCACACCGTAGCCAATATACTTCCCAAGCTGCATCACGCACCCAACCGCGAACGGGTCATCAGCCTGAGCAGCCGAAAAGACGTCACGCGGCGTGAGGTTAATCAGCCGTGCGAGAGAAGACTCGGGGTGCTGTTCCAGACCATCGCTGACCATTTTCATAAACGCGAAGGTCGAGCAGTACATTTCCAGACAGCCGCGGTTGCCGCACAGACACTGCGGGCCATCGACGTTAATACTGATATGCCCAAGTTCCCTTGAAAAGTTGGCGACCGACGCCAGCTCACCATCCACGACATGTCCGGCACCGACGCCATCACCGACCAGAAAATGCACCAGACTGGTACCGAGTTCACTAACCCGCGACCCGAACCACCAGTCAGCAAGTGCACCTGCATCCGCGTCATGGCTGAACGCAATCGGGACAGGAAAATTACCGAACTCAACGCGAAGGTTAGTATTATTCCAGTCGACCGTAGCCATCGAGGTGGTGAGGATAATCTCACTGGTGCGCTGGTTAAATGGGCCAGGCACCGCCACGCCGATAGAAGCGATTTCAGGATACTGTTCGAGATAGTTATTCAGCGTCCCACGAATACGTCCGATAACATCATGGAGCGTCGTATCAGCGGTAAACTGACCGGAGACACTCTCATACATCTGACCTGCGAGGTCAAAAAGGCCGATTGCGAAGGAGCGGCGGGAAATTCTGACACCCAAGACCTTTTTACAGCGGGTATTCAGAGCGACGCCAATTGAGCGTCTTCCCTTTTCACCGGTGATATAGCCGGTTTCATAGACGATATTCTCCTCAATCAACTGAGCGATAATTTTAGAAATAGAAGCCTGCGTAAGGCCCATTGCCTTGCTGATTTGGGAGCGGGAGCAAACGCCGCTACGTCTGAGGAACTTAATAATAGAAGACTTATTTACGCTGGAGATATCCTCATAATTCTTACCCAATCCGTATTCAATTGATTTATCATTCATTGCTCCACACCCACCTTTCCTAAAAAAATACTATGTTTATGATACAATAATTTTACCCTTCTGTCAAGGTGGCGTGTCGCCACGGACTTGTTCGCGATGGTCGCCCGCGTTCCGACGGGCTCGGTCGTAAAAGAAACAACCTGAGCGAACGCGCCGGGACGCGGAGCCCGCGCTGCCTGTTTCGCGATGATCGCTCCTGCTTCGCAATCCGCTCGGACGTTAAAAACACAACCCGAGCGAACGCGCCGGACAGATGGTGCGATATTCATGCTTTCAGGAGGGCAACTTGCACACACTGCCCATTTGTTCACACCCGCTGCAAAGTTACTTCACTTGCCGCAGGCAAACTTCACTGCGCAGCAACTTAACGTTTTGCGTCAGCAAAACTCTTATCTTGCCGCAGGCAAGCTTAACTAAAAACGGCACATCCCGGCTCCGTGCCCGGAGAGGGCAAAACGGATATAGGATGTGCCGCCCTGCCAGGGCGGTTGGTGAAGCCGCCCGACAGGAAAATGTGGAAAGGAGATTGCTTAATTACTCAGCGTCAGTGCTGCCGGTACCACTTACACGGTCGTAAGCGGTCTGGAAGATCTGAACCAGTTCATCAACACCAGCAGCCTTCAGGTCAGCCAGGTACTGATCCCAGGAAGCGTCATCGGTACCGTTCTGAACAGAAGTAGCGACATAACGGTCGACGATGTCAGAGATAACCGGCTGAATCTGGTTCAGTCTCTGGTTCTCTTCAACAGTCATCAGCAGCTTCGGAACGTTGGTGCCGCGAGACAGCTGTTCTTCCTTACCATTGACTTTCTGGAATTCGAGCAGGTTAACTGCGTCGTAGGTGTACTGGCAAACGGTATCGTAGTATTCGTCGAGGACGATCATAGAACCACGGGCAGGAGTGGTGTTGGTACGCATATCACCGAAGGAGGTGTAAGGCTCAACAGGAATGATATCGCCGTTTTCGTCGAGGTTGAAGCAGAGCATGCCGTTCTCGTCTTCATAGTAGTTGTAGCCAACAGCGCCCCAGTTGGACTGTACAGACAGAGACGGATCAGAGATCAGGTATTCTACGAAGCAAGCGATAACCTCCGGGAACTTGCACTCGGTGGTGATGCAGGTATCAGAGGTATCCTGCATTTCGGAGTAGTTGAGCGGGAAGCCGGACAGGCCGCCGTCCTCGCCGGTCAGCTGAGGAACTGCAACATATTCGTGACGGACATTGTTATCGGTGATCTGCATATCGGTCCAAACACCGACGACACCAGCCTTAGCCTCAGTCTGGATCAGCTCGCTGTTGGTATAGTTGGTGGTAGAGGTGGACTCGAAGCAGTTGACGTTGAGCAGGCCGTCAGCATACAGCTGATGGAAGTAATCAGCAGTCTTGCGGATGGACTCGTTCATACCAGTGAAGGTGATCTTGCCGTCGATAACAGCCAGATGGTCAGCCAGGTAGTTGCCGTAGCAGTAGCTGTCAGCCTGACCGAAGCAGCCGGTAAAGCGGTAGAACATGTTGTAAGAACCGAACTGGTCAATCTCTTCGGGGCCAAACATGGTCAGAGCAGGGATTTCGTCAGCCTCGCCGTTGCCGTTCAGGTCGCCAGCCTCTTTGAAAGCGTAGAGGATATCGGTGAACTCGTCAACAGTGGTAGGCAGATCCATGCCAACCTGATCCAGCCAGTTCTGGTTGATCAGCAGAGGACCAGAAGTCATAACCAGGCCCTTCATCTGTTCGATGTAGGGGAAGCCGTACATGTTGCCGTCGGGGGTAACAATTTCTTTCTGGTACTGAGGGTTGTCCTCGAGGATCTGGACGAGGGTCGGGCAGTATTCATTGATCAGGTCCTGAGTCGGGATGAAAACATCCTGCTCAGCGTACTGAACAGCGTACTGGCCGGACAGACCGCCGATAAAGTTCCAGAATGCGTCAGGCAGTTCGTCGCCTGCGGTCAGGGTCAGAGACAGTTTTTCAGCAGCGCCATCAGCAGCGATAACCTGCCAGTCAAATTCAATGCCGGTATCTTCTTTCCAGCGCTGTACCATAGCCAGGTCTTTAACTTCAACGGTACGTGCAGCGTCGTTAATGATCATCATGGACAGTTTGCCGCCGTTTGCTTCTTCAAAAGCAGCAGCGTCCTTGATGATCGGCAGGGTGCCGTCAAGGTTGAGATAATCAGCCTGGGTTGCGTCGATTGTATCAGCAGAGTTGTCGCCAGAGTTGCCGCAGCCGGAAAGAGCTGCGGTCGCGAGCATCGACATAGCCAGAACAAGCGCAAGATTTTTCTTGAATTTCATGATTATTGACCTCCATTAGAATATGCATAAGCCACAATTATCAACAGGTGCGGACGGAACACACACAACCCGTCCGCAGCCCGGTGAAACAAAGTTGTAAAGGATTAGCCCTTGACAGCGCCGACCATAACACCCTTTGCAAAGTATTTCTGGACAAAGGGGTAAACGATGACCAGCGGGAAGGCAGCCAGCGTAACGATAACGTACTTGAGCTGGTCAACCAGTTTCTGTTTTTCAACCAGTTCTGCACCGGATGCACCCTGCATCAGCTGATTGGAGAGGATCAGGTTTCTCAGGACAACCTGCAGCGGCATCTTGTCTTCATCACGCAGGAACATAATTGCGTTGAAGTAGATGTTCCACAAGCCAGTTGCATAGAACAGAACCATGACGGCAATGATGGTGGAAGACAGCGGAATTGCGATCTTGAAGAAGAATCCGAAGTCGGAGCAGCCGTCCAGCTTGGAGGCTTCCAGCAGCTCGATCGGGAGGTTGGCTTCAAAGAAGGAGCGGCAGACGATCAGGTTGTAAACGGAAACGCCGATCGGCAGAACGATTGCCCACATGGTGTTGTAGATGTTGACATTCTGAACGGTCAAGAACAGCGGGATCATACCACCGTTGAAGAACATGGTGAAGGTGAACAGGAACATAATTCCCTTCCGGCCTGCCATATCTCTTCTGGAGAGGGCATACGCACCGGGAATCGTTGCAACCAGTGCTACGATAACGCCGACGACGGTATAGATAATGCTGTTTTTGTAACCAGCCCAAATCTGCGGATAATCAAACGCCTCTTGGTAACCAGCCACATAGAATCCCTGCGGAAGCAGCAGGAATTTACCAGAGTTGACGATCGCCGGGTCAGTAATCGAAGCAAGGATAACATACCACAGCGGGTAGACAATAACCACGCTAATCAGAATCATCAGGATCGTGTTGAGAATATTAAAGACATGATCGCCGACTGATTCTTTTACGCCGACAATGCCGGCGGTTTTATCAGCACTTTTGCTCATACTCAGTCCGTCCTTTCTATTAGAAGATGCTGACGCCTGCAAACTTCTTGGAAACGCCGTTTGCGATAACCAGAATAATGAAGTTTACAACCGAGTTGAACAGACCGACCGCCGTCGCGAAGCTGTACTGCGCACTTTGCAGACCGACTTTATAAACGTAGGTCGAGATGATCTCAGATACCGAAGTATTGGTGGACATCTGCATCAGGTAAGCTTTTTCATAACCCAGGCTCATGACGTTGCCGACTGCGAGAATCAGCATCAGGATAACGGTGGGCATGATCAGCGGGATATCAATGTAAAGGATCCGCTGGAATTTGGTTGCACCGTCGATAACGGCAGCTTCATAGAAGTCAGCGCTGATGCCGGTCAGAGCT
>DVLW01000100.1 GCA_018715285.1 Candidatus Faecivivens stercoripullorum
CATAGTGCAACTTGCAAATCTTTCCGAATATCCCACACGAAAATTGTAAAAGACGTTTAAAATCCGGAAAAAGATGGGGTAAACCCATGCATCAGGGTGTCAGTTTTTCCATCATTTCGATCAATTCTTCCGCTTCCTGCTCAATTGGTTTTTCCTCAGCGTGCGGCTGTTCATCCGAAGCTGTCCCGGTATCAGACTGTTCTCCGCTTTCCGGCTGTTTTTCATCCGGGGTTTCGGAGGACTGTCCATCCTTCTTTTTATCATCCTCCTGATCGGACTGCTGATCTTCCGGTTTTTCCGGCTCATCATCCGTCTTTGCAGGTTCCTGTTTATCCTGCTGCTCCTGTGCGGATTCTTCCGCAGGCTTTGCATCGGCATCCGCTTCACCGGAAGCAGGCTCTTTTTCCTCACCTTCCGGCTGGTTCACACCGGCAGTTTCCTCTTGCTCATCGGTCTGCACCACTTCCACCTTTTCCTCAGGCTTCCAGCTGGTAAAGACACGGTGAACGATTTCAGGGGTTTCATCCGGCTGGATATTCTCGACCGCACTCAGCTCAGACGCAAACCGCATACAGTTTTCTTCGGCATTGAACCACTGTTCCCAGCACTGGTATCCGAGCTCGGCACGGGAATCAAACTTATCCTTATCCATATTGCACAGCATCTCAAGGAACGCTGTCAGCTGTTCCAGTGTCGGGTTTTCCGGCATCAGCAGACCTGTTTCATTGCTGACCACGTCGGTTACGCCGTCAACTGCTGTCGCGCAGACAAAGATATGGTTGGCCATCGCTTCCATCATCATCGTCGGGACGCTCTCGGAGCTGCTGACCGACAGGAAAACATCCAGTTTATGGGAAGCGTAATAGTGATACCGTTCCTCCTGGTTCATATCGCCGAGGAATTCATACCGGATACCCGGCTTGTTTTCCAGCTTGTCCCGTGCATATTCCAGCACCTTTTCCCGCTCAGAACCGTCTCCGATATGCACCCAGTCCAGACATCCGATCTTCATTCCTGCAATCGCATCAATCAGCAGTGTCAGCCGCTTATCTTCCTCAATCGGCGAGCAGGTTACAATCCGGAGCAGATAATCTTCTTCCGGCGGTTCCAGCAGCACTTCAGGACCAGGTACACCCAGCGGTGCGACACGGTATTTTCCGGGTGATTCACCGTCGGTAAAGTGGTGAACATAAACGCTGCGCCGTTCTTCCGAGGTAAAATACACCGCATCGATATTGCGGTTGGTGATATAATTCAGAGTTTCGCGGCGTTCTCCGGTCTTGGGGTCGAACATATTGGCGCGATGGCAACGGGCGGTGACATGGATATCCTTGCCCATCTCCTTGATACGGGTCAGTCCGTACAGGTAATCATTATAGTTTGCCGAATAGATGACCAGCGGCCGGTCATCCTGCATCACCGGCAGTGAGAGCACATACCGGCGTGCGAGTTCACTCTCGACCAGTGCGTCAAGAGTATGGGAAGCCTGGGCATGATTCCATCGGCCTTCTTCCTGACCCTGTCTGCGTTCCAGCCGGTAAGCGCGGCTGAACCGGCACAGGGTACGCAGCCACCACTTCCAGAGTCTGCCGCCATGCTCGGACGGACGGGAAAAGATGACACCCGGCGGCAGGATGCGGTGCATCCGTTTGTCGGTTTCACGGGTAACCAGATATACATTAAAAAACTTGGTCAGATACGGGATTTCGGTTTCCAAAAAGCTTTCCTGGTTGGAACAGGGGTAATGCTCAGTTACCAGCAGCAGATTCTGCGGTTTCTTCGCCATAACGTACATTCCTTTCTAAAAGACTGCGACATCGGCGCAGTACAGCCAGATATCAAACATATTGCATATTCCGCTATGACAAAATGTCATATAAATTGATTATACCATAATTTTTCAGAAATAAAAAGCAGATTTTTATGAATTCTGAACGCATAACCTCCATTTTCTGCCATAACGTACCGGGATTTTTCTTGAAATTACTGTCAGTTTATTCTATAATATATCTATAATACCAAAATCAGGAGGAATCAAGATGAGTTACCCGACAGACAACTCCCGTGTACATGGCTTCCTTCACACCAAAGGGAAACTGCTTGTCAACGGCGACGGTGAAGAAGTCCTGCTCCGCGGCTGGGGTGCAGGCAACTGGAACAACCCGGAAGGGTTTATGATCGGCGCGGTCACCAATTTTACCGGTGCAGCCGTTCAGGACAAGGTCGTCCGGGCATCCGGAATGGACCGTGGACGCAGTTTTATCCAGATTGTCCGCGAAACCTGCGGCAGCCGGTATGCACAGGATTTCTGGAACAGATGGATGAACACCTATATGACCGAAGACGACTTTATCCTGATGGAAAAGCTCGGCTATAACTCAGTTCGTCTTCCCATCAGCGCACGCTGCTTCCTTGAGGAAGAACCGGGGTACATCTGGGTAGAGGAAGCGTTTGAAATGCTGGGACGGGTACTCGACTGGTGCCAAAAACACCATATTTATGGTATCCTCGACCTCCACGGTGCGGTTGCAGGCCAGTCCTGTCTGCCGTGTGACGACGGCATCGACAATCAGCCGCGTCTGTTCATGGAAGAGGAAAGCTATGAGCGCACCATTGTCCTGATGGAAGAATTTGCACGCCGTTTTACCGATCATGAAGGCCTGGGCGGATACAATATCGTCAACGAACCGCTCTCCAACTTCTCGGGCGATGCAAACGACAAGTATATCCCAAAACTCAAACAGTTCTATCTCGACTGCATCCGCCGTATGCGTGTCTATGACAAGAACCATGCCTTTTTCCTGGAAGGCAACCACTTTACCAACCGTGTCAGCATCTTTGACCAGGACTATGACCCGGAATGCCACAACTGGGTGCTGACCCTGCACTGCTATTCCAAACGCCCGGAATATTCCGCCATTGCTCCGGCACTGGCAAAAGCTGACAAGCTGGGTGTTCCGGTCTGGATGGCGGAAACCGGCGGCCCCAACCGTTGGATGTCGGCACAGTATGAGATGCTGCTGGAACATCACATCGGCTACTGCGTATGGAGCTGGAAATGTGTTGAAGGCGGCAATGCGTGCAGCGTCATCCGGCATAAACTGCCCGAAGGATGGGATAAGATCAACGCCTACGTTTCCGAAGGTGCCGCGCGGCCAAGCTATGCTGAATCGCAGGAAATTTTCGACCGGTATATCGACTGCCTGAAATTTGAAAACTGCACGGTATCCGAAGATGCAACCATCGATATCTTCCGCCGGAAAGGTGCCGTCATTCCCGCATCCGGCTTCAACCTTTCTCCCGGACGCGGCATCTCCTACAAAGGCAACGACCCTTACGGCAACGAAGCGGCCTACCGTCCCGGTACTGGCATGGAGATGGTCTTTACACCGGGATACACTTCCCGTGAAACGGTCATGGGCAAGCCGCGCCCTGATACCGACTGGGAAAACCTCCAGCTTGTCCTCCACAAAGGGGATTTCGCCTGCTATACCTGCCGTGAACTGACGTCCGGTTGTGGCGTATCACTCCGCTGCCGTGCGGATGAAACAGCTGTCGTCTCACTGCGTTCCGGCAATACCCTGCTCGGAACCCTCACCATTAACCCCACTTCTGAGCTGATTGATACCGAAACACTTCCGCTTCCAGAAGATCAGTATCAGGTGCTGCGGGTAGAGTCGGAAGAAGGAACTGTCATCCTTTCCGACCTGCTTATCCGCTGAGCCGTTTATTTTCCGGCACCGGCTCACATGCCGAACGGGTGACGGCCAGCGTTGTCAGTGTGTCGCCCAGCTGGGTGAAAACAACCGCCATCAGTTCAATCTGTTCAGTCGTCTCATTCGTTGCGATGGCATTGGCTGCCGCGGTGATATATGCGGTCAGTTCGCATCCGTTCACCGGAACCCCTCCTTTCTTTTGCGGATAATTCAATATACGCAGACGCCCTGCCTCCGGTGCATACCGTCCGGAAACAGAGCGTCTCTTTTTTTACTGTTCAGATATTGGTCAGTCGGTGCTCTCCACCGCGGCTACCGTGAGAAGATCGCCGTCTACCCGGAATTTTACTTCCATTCCGGCAAACGCCATCCCGTAAACCCTCTCCGGGTCATGCTGATAGGATGGACGCGGGTCATGTGCGAGGACTTTCTGAAGTGCATCGCGTTTGTTTTCCGGGACCTTTTCAAGCAGTTCGGGCGAAATTTCTACCCGCAGTTCTTTTTCCCTTACCGGGTCGGAAAATCCGCCCACTGCATCCGGATGGCTGTCGGTAAAAGGCAGATAGGGCTTGATATCCAGAATCGGCGTACCATCGCACAGATCGGCACCTTCGACCAGTAAGACTGTTCCCTCTTCCGTTTTTTCCATCCCGACCAGCTTCACCGATGAAAGCCCGATCGAATTCGGGCGAAACGGCGAACGGGTTGCAAATACGCCCATCCGTGTATTACCGCCCAGTCTCGGCGGACGGACAGTCGGCGACCAGTCTTCCCGTACCGCCTGGGAAAATTCCCAGATCAGCCAGAGATGACTGTACCCTTCTATCCCACGCAATGCCTCATCCACCCGGTACTCCGGTTCAAAGACAATGGTCGAAACCACCGGCACGATACCGCTCTGACGCGGAATACCAAACTTGGTCGGAAAATCCGAACGGATACGGGCAATCACCTTCATTTGAATCGTTTCCATATCTTCCGTCCTCACTCCACTATTCCCAGTTTATCATACAAAAACGCGATCAGTCTATCTTTTGCAGCCTGTCTCAGTTCCATTTCCGCCATGCGTCCGTCCTCATTCAAATCCATCCAGTACCGTCCATCGAGGTCAGCCGACAGACTGTCCAGCGGCCATCCGGGATGTCGGTCGTGATGCGGTTTTGAGAGCATCAGGAAGCTGGCAGTCCGGCGCTGCTGCTCCAGCTGCTCCATATATCCGTATACCTTCCCATCACGGCATACGGCGTATCCGTCCAGATAACAGGCGACACTCCTTCCGCCAAGCGACTGGACCAGACCAGCATAATGCTCAATCATTTCCTCGTCGGTCATTTCATGCCCATCTGCCGCACGCCGGATAAACAGTCCCGGCTGGCGTGAATCATCCAGCGGCAGGTCAAGGAAATACAGCCCGGAATCCTCCGAAATGACCCGGTCGGCAAACTGTCCGTACCACTTTGCTTTGCGCATGGCATTTTCCATCGGAGTCGCGCCGTCCTCATCAGGTATCTTATCGATGCCGACGTCCCGCAAGGTCAAAAGCCGCAGGTCATCCCGTCCCAGAAGCTGCTGAAAATAAGCCGCCTTTTGTCTGTTGGTCGTCCCGAGCAAAATATCCATCCTGCGTTCCTCCATCAGCAGCACTGTGCCACCGCAAATGCCGTCGAAAAGGCAATCTGCAAATTAAATCCGCCGGTATAACCGTCCACATCCAGAATCTCACCAGCGAAATACAGTCCCGGCAGCAATCTCGATTCCATTGTCGCCGGATTGACCTCCTTGACCTGTACGCCGCCGCGGGTGACAATTGCTTCTTCGACCGGTCTGAAACCAGTCGGTGTCAGCGGGAACGCCTTGAGCAGTCCGACCAGTGCAGCCCGCTCTTCCTTTGTGATATCCCGTACCTTCTGGTCAAACGGGATTCCGGCACGGCGCAGCGCAACCGGAATCAGCTTTCTGGGCAGGAGCGCACCGAGTGCATTGATAATATCCCGGTTAAGGTTTTCGGAGAAGTCGCGGAGCAGCCGTTTATCCAGCTGCTGCAAGGTCAGTCCCGGCTTGAGGTCGATCAGCAGCTGGTACTTTTTCTTGCCCATCGACCGGATATGCGCCGAAGCCGACAGCACCAGCGGTCCGCTGACCCCGAAATGGGTAAACAGCATCTCGCCGAGTTCCGAATAGATTTCCTTGCCGTTTTCAGTGACAGTCAGCGTCACATTGCGCAGTGACAGCCCCATCATATCCCGCGGATCTTTTTCTGCCGTCAGGATGGGAATCAGTGAAGCCGACGGCGGGACAATGGTATGTCCGGCCTGTTTGGCAAGTTTATAGCCGCTTCCGTCCGAACCGGTGACCGGATAGGACGCACCACCGCAGGCCAACAGCACCGCATTTCCATGGTATTCCTTCCCATCAGAGCACAAAACGCCGGTGATTTTTTCATCCGCTGTCAGCAGCTTTTCGACCATTCCCTGCTGCAAATGTACGCCGGCTTTTTTCATCTCCCGCATCAGCGCTTCCAGAATATCCGCTGCCTTATCCGACACCGGAAAAACACGGTTGCCGCGCTCGGTCTTGAGCGGAACGCCTGCATCCTCAAAAAACGCCATCGTATCCTGGGTATCAAACCGCGAAAATGCCGAATACAGAAACCGCGGATTTTCCGGGATATTGGCAAGCAGCGTTTCCCGATCGCAGTTATTGGTGACATTGCAGCGTCCCTTACCGGTAATCAGCAGCTTTCTTCCCGTCTTTTCCCCACGTTCCAGCAGCAGCACGCTTTTTCCAAGCCTTCCGGCCTGTACCGCCGCCATCATCCCGGCAGCACCGCCGCCGACTACAATCAGATCATATTCCAAAGCCATCGCTCCTTGTCTCCATCCGTAAACATAAGGCACAGCCGCCTGTTTGTGACAGCTGTGCCGAAAACACTTACTTTACAGTTGTTTATCGTCCGGGCAGACCCGCATCCGGTGCCGGTCCCTGATAAACATTATACTCCGACCAGATTTCTTCCAGCCGGTTGAAGGTCTGGGTAACCTCTTCTTCCTTGCGCAGTCCGACCGCGACGATCAGCGCGTTGACAACCGAAAAGGGTGCGACCAGCGAATCAACAAACGAGGTCATATCGCTGCGTGCCGCCAGCAGAATCTCAGCAGCCTTTGCAAGCGGAGAACCTGCGCCGTCGGTAATCGCGATGACTTTGGCTCCAGCGTCAGCCGCAAACCGGCAGGCCTTGACGGTAAGGGTCGAATAACGCGGGAAGCTGATACCGATCAGCACGTCATCCCGGTTGATGCGGACCATCTGTTCATACAATTCGCTCGACGACGAGGTATGCACCAGCCGGACATTGGAAAACATCAGTCCAAAATAATAATCGATAAACTTTGCAAGAGACCCGGCGCTCCGGTCACCGATCACATAAATCGTCCGTGCCTCGGCAATCGCATCGACAGCCCGGTCAAAATCTTCCTTGGAAATCTCCTCAAGGGTATGGCGAATCTTATCGATATCAAACGAAAGCACCTTATCCAGTACATCACCGCCGCCAATCCGGTCCTGTGTGACTGCAATCCGCTGGACGCTGGTCAGCTGGGTTTTGATTACCTGCTGCAAAGCACGGGATAATTCAGGATAACCGCCAAATCCGAGCTCATACGCAAAACGAACGACGGTTGATTCACTGACGCCAACCGTCGCTCCCATCTTTGCCGCCGTCATAAACGCCGCTTTATCGGTGTGGCTGGTAATAAAATCCGCGATCCTTTTCTGACCCTTTGAAAAAGTAGGACGCGCCTGGGTAATCTTGTCCAAAATATCCATTGTATTTTCTGCCTTTCCGTTCTCCACGCACAGATGCCCGCGGAAATAATCTGCATCTATTATAACAACAACTTTCGCGTTTTGCAAGAGATTTTACCAAGAACTGCAAAAATAAACCCATTTTTCCGGATAATACAAAAATTTCTGCAATTTATCCTTCAAAACTGCACATCATCTGCGCCGCGCAGACAAAACCGCCTGCGGTTTATACCACAGGCGGTACTGTTTTTGTTTTCTTTGCAATGACTGTCCGGGACAGACAGCGATTAAGACTGCTGTGTTTTGCCCGACTTACGCAGTTCAACACGGCGAATCTTGCCGCTGATGGTTTTGGGCAGCTCATCGACAAATTCGATCACACGCGGATATTTATAAGGCGCGGTCTGTTTTTTGACATAGGTCTGAATCTCTTTTGCCAGTTCATCAGACGGCGTATAACCCTTTGCCAGGACAATCGTCGCTTTTACGACGGTACCGCGAACCGGGTCAGGCACACCGGTAACACCGCATTCCAGTACCTGCGGCAGTTCCATCAGAACGCTTTCGATCTCAAACGGCCCGATACGATAGCCGGAAGACTTGATAACATCATCCGTCCGTCCGACATACCAGAAAAATCCGTCCTCGTCCTTCCATGCGGTATCACAGGTATGATAATATCCGTCATGCCAGACGTCTTCGGTTTTAGCCGCTTCGGGGTCGCCGCCGTCATAATACTTCTGGAACATGCCAATCGGATGCACGCCTTCAGGCGTACGGACGACGATTTCACCTGTCTCACCGGGAGGCAGCGGCTGGTCGTTTTCATCGACAATATCCACGTCATACAGCGGAGAAGCCTTGCCAAGCGAACCGACCTTTTCATCTTTCGCACCGACAAAGTTGCCCATCAGGACGGTCGTTTCAGTCTGACCGAACGCTTCGTGAATCCGCAGGCCGGTTTTCTGCTCAAACTGACGGAATACCTCCGGGTTGAGCGCCTCACCTGCTGTCGTGACATATTTAAGGGAAGAAAGGTCGTAATTTTCCAATCCTTCCTTAATCAGGAAGCGATAGATAGTCGGCGGTGCACAGAAAGTGGTAATCCGGTATTCCTGAATCTTTGCCAGCAGGTCAGCCGGAATAAACCGGTCGAAGTCGTAGACAAAAATTCCAGCGCCCAAGAACCACTGACCATACAGTTTTCCCCAGACCGATTTTGCCCATCCAGTCTCGGAAACGGTCAGATGCAGCCCATCCGGGTCGACATTGTGCCAGTACTTGGCGGTCACGATATGGGCAATCGGATAGGTATGGTCATGGCAGACCATCTTGGGATATCCGGTCGTACCGGAAGTAAAGTACAAAAGCAGTGTATCGATTGCCAGCGTCTCCATCCGCTGCGTCATCGGCGCGGTCTCTTCGATCATCGCATCAAACGGCAGCCAGCCTTCCCGCTCACCGCGGACAATAAACCGGGTGCGGATATCCGGATAATCCTTCATCGCACCTTCCACATGCTGGCAGACATCGTCCTCAGCACTGGCGACAATCGCCGTCACGCCGGCACTCTTGAACCGGTACAGGAAATCTTTGGCGGTCAGCAGATGGGTTGCCGGAATCGCAATTGCGCCCAGCTTATGCAGTCCCAGAATCGCAAACCAGAACTGGTAATGCCGTTTGAGTACCAGCATGACCCGGTCACCGCGGCAGATACCCTGTTCCTTAAAAAGGGCTGCGGCACGGGAAGCGTACTCGCTGATCTCTCCAAAGGTGAAGCTGCGCTGTTCACCCGCGACATTGCACCAGACCATAGCGCGGCGCTCAGGTTCATTGCGGGCGATCTCATCGATTACATCGTAAGCGAAGTTAAAGTGTTCATCATACACCGGTTCAAAGTGCTGGATGACACCATCCTCGTTAAAACTCTCCCTGCAAAATTTCTGATGCAGCAGCTTCATATCCATAATTCCAAATCCTTTCCTCCGCCGGACAATCCATTTCAAACCATCCGGCATCAACAGGGAAGCCGCCGTCGATGTTGAAGGCTGTTTTACTGATGACCCATACGGCTTCCGCAATCTCTTATATTCAAATGTATACTCATATATACTTTAATACCTTTAAAAGGATTTGTCAATGAGCGATTGGACAACACTGAAAAATTATGCAAATATTTTTTAGTACGGATTGCGGGTTATCCGACCGGGTGTGATACATCAGCTGGTGCTGAACATTACCGGCATGGCAAACTGTCAGCCCGGACAACGATCACACTTATTTTCTTACGTTGCCGCTGCTGATACCCTTCACCTGCTGGCCAAGCGGCAGCCAGTCGAGTGCACGCAGGATATATTCATCCCAGAACATCCAGTCATGTTTACCGGGACCTTCTTCCCAAGTGAGCGAAACGCCGTTTTCCCGCAGGAAATCACGGTATGCGCAGTTTTGTTCATACAGGAAATCCTCGGTACCGCAGCACTGATAGATTTCAGGAATGGGTTTCCCCTCTTCCTTCAGTTTGAGCAGCAATGCACGATAATCCTTATCGCTTCCCTCCAGTTTGGACAGGTCACCGAAGACGCTCTGATAAAAACCGCGGCGATGGGTCGGCATCGGGTCATCCGGTGTGGAAGCC
>DVLW01000101.1 GCA_018715285.1 Candidatus Faecivivens stercoripullorum
TGAACAATAAAAAAGGTGTAAACCGTGAAACCGCAGAAAAAATCCTGGAAGTCGCACGTCAGTGCGGTTATCTGTCTGAAGGCGGCAATGTACACAGTATCCGCTTTGTGATATATAAGGACAGCGGACAGGTCGTTTCGGATACGCCGTTTTTTTCAGCACTGATGGAAGGCGTAGAGCTGGAAAGCAGGCTGGGCGATTTTGAAACGGTGATCTGTAACCTCAACCGCAGCGCACCCGATTATGAGGAGCGTTTGCAGGAAATTCTGACCGATCCGACCAGTGGAATTTTGCTGCTTGCAACCGAACTTTCAGAAAGTGAGGCTGCACGGTTTAAAGATGCGCTTGCACCGGTCGTTGTTTTGGACAACTGGCTGGAACAGACCCGATTCAATTCGGTATTAATCAGCAATACCGATTCAACCTGTGCCGCAACCGAGTACCTGATCGGGCATGGCCATCGGGAGATTGGTTATCTCAGCAGTGAGATTACCATCAAAAACTTTTTTTACCGGCAGGAAGGTTATCATCGTGCTCTCAAGGCACATGGACTGGAAGTGCCGGAAGGCGGAATCATTACACTTCCGCCCACGATGGATGGCGCCCGTACCGCAATGAATCAGATGCTTTCCGAAGGGCTCAAGCTGCCGGGTGCACTGGTTGCCGACAATGATATCATTGCGCTGGGTGCGATGAAGGCGATGCAGGATCACGGACTGAAAATACCGGAAGATGTTTCGATTATCGGATTCGATGACCTGCCGTTTTGCAGCATTACCACGCCCGGACTGACAACTATCCGGGTATTCAAACAGGAGATGGGACGGACGGCAGTCCGCAGACTGATTGAACTGATCCGCAATGGTGATAAATTTGTTACCAAGTCCCAGATCTGTACCGAGTTTATTGAACGGGACAGTGTACGATTCTGTACCTGACCGGTTGACACAAAACAATATTATAATGAAGCAACTGTCATGAAAGGAAGATGGATATGACTCCCGCAAAAATCAAGCTGGGCTTTGCTCCTACCCGCCGCAGTATCTTTTCTGCTCCTGCCGCAATTGAATACCGCAATCTGACTGCACAGCGTCTGGAAAAATTGGGTGTAGAGTTTGTCGACATCACCGATATCAATAAGGAAGGTCTCTTGTATGATGACAACGACCTGCCTGCAATTGCCGCCAAATTCAAAGCTGAGAAGGTTGACGGACTCTTTTTCCCGCACGGCAACTTTGGTACCGAGTATGAGGTTGCCCGTCTGGCAAAAGAGATGGGGCTGCCGGTTTTGCTGTGGGGTCCGAGAGATGAGTGCCCGGATGAAAACGGTGTACGCCTGCGTGACTCTCAGTGCGGACTGTTTGCGACCGGTAAGGTTCTGCGCCGGTTCCGGATTCCGTTCACCTACATGACCAACTGCAATTTGACCGACCCTGAATTTGAACGCGGCGTAAAAGACTTCCTGGCTGTCTGCAACATTGTGCGCACCTTCCGTCACACCCGTATTTTGCAGATTTCCACCCGTCCGTTTGATTTCTGGAGCACGATGTGCAACGAAGGCGAACTGCTGGAGAAGTTCAATATCCAGCTGGCACCCGTTCCGATGACCGAACTGGTACAGAATGTAAACAAGGCAAAAGAGGAGAAAACCCTGGTTGAAGCCTGTGTCGCCTATATGCGGATGAAGATGGATATCCGTGTCACTGAAGAAGAACTTTATAATGTAGCGGCAATGAAAGTCGCAATTGAAACGATGGCGAAAAAGTATGGCTGCAATGCCGCGGTTATCCAGTGCTGGAATGCACTTCAGGATGAACTGGGTGTCATGCCTTGCTGTGCAAACTCGCTGCTGTTTGACGAAGGTTTCCCGGTTGTCTGCGAGACCGACGTACACGGCGCAATCACCTCGCTGCTGGTTCAGGCTGCCGGTATGGATGAACATCCGGTATTCTTTGCCGACTGGACAGTCCGTCATCCTACTAATGACAATGCAGAGCTGCTGCAGCACTGTGGTCCCTGGCCGCTGTCTCTTGCAAAAGAAAAACCCCAGCTGACCTATCCGCTTGCTTTCGATCATCCGGGTGCTGTTGCTGCTGAATGCAAACATGGGGAAGTGACCCTTTGCCGTTTTGACGGAGACAATGGAGAATACAGCCTGCTGCTGGGTACTGCAAAAGGCATTGATGGCCCGTACACCAAGGGAACCTATCTCTGGGTTGAGGTTAAAAACTGGAAGAAGCTGGAAGCCAAGATCGTAGAAGGTCCGTACATCCACCACTGTGCAGGTATCCATGGCGATGTTGTCGCACGGCTGTATGAAGCATGTAAGTACATCGGCATCAAGCCTGATCTGTATGATGACAACGATGAGGAAATCCGTGCATATCTGCGCGGCGAATAAACGGCCCATTTAGCAAGAAAGGAAATGCTGTTATGAATCTGAAAGCGAATTCCTACCGTCTGCGTCAGGATATTCTGGATATGGTCTACCGGGCAAAGACCGGGCATATCGGCGGCGACTTCAGCGTAACCGATATCCTGAATGTTCTGTATAACAAACAGATGAATGTTACCCCTGAAAATTTCCACGACCCGGATCACGACCGTTTTGTCCTTTCCAAAGGTCACTCGGTTGAGGCACTCTATGCGGTCCTCTGTCAGAAAGGATTCTTCCCGCGGGAAGACTTGCTGACGGTTTCTCAGTATCTTTCCAAATACATCGGCCATCCCAATAATAAAGTAAACGGTATTGAAATGAATTCCGGTTCACTTGGACACGGACTGTCGGTAGCCGTTGGTATGGCGATTGCCGGAAAGATGGACAAGCGTGATTACCGGGTTTATGTTGTAATGGGTGACGGCGAACTGGCAGAAGGCAGCGTCTGGGAAGGCGCGATGGCCGGCGGACACTATAAACTGGACAACCTCTGTGCGGTGATTGACCGTAACCGTCTGCAAATTTCCGGCACGACTGAATATGTCATGAATCAGGAAAGCCAGGAAGAACGCTGGGCAACCTTTGGCTGGCATGTTATTTCGGTTGACGGTAACGACGTTGATGCGTTGGATGCAGCGTTTGAAGAGGCAAAAACGGTCAAGGGTAAACCCACGCTGATTGTTGCCAATACCACCAAGGGATGCGGCGTATCCTTCATGGAAAATAAAGCAGCCTGGCACCATAAGGTTCCGACTGAAGAAGAATATCAGCAGGGTATGGCAGAACTGAAAGAAAAGGAGGCCGCCGCAAATGAATAAGATTGCGAATAAACAGGTCATCTGTGAAGTCCTGATGGAAAAGGCGAAAGAGGATAAAGACGTTGTCGTCCTCTGTTCCGATTCCCGCGGCAGTGCTTCGCTTGCACCCTTTGCCGATACATATACTGAACAGTTTGTAGAAGTTGGCATTGCCGAACAGAGCCTGGTCTCGATTGCAGCCGGTCTTGCCAAATGCGGCAAAAAAGCCTATGCTGCATCGCCTGCCTGTTTCCTGTCCACCAGAAGTATGGAACAGGTCAAGGTTGACTGTGCCTACTCTCATACCAATGTCAAGCTGATCGGCATTTCCGGCGGCGTTTCCTATGGTGCACTCGGTATGACTCATCACTCGGCGACAGATATTGCCGATATGGCTTCTATACCTGGTCTGCGCGTATATCTTCCATCCGACCGCTTCCAGACAAGAAAGCTGATGGAA
>DVLW01000102.1 GCA_018715285.1 Candidatus Faecivivens stercoripullorum
AGTAGGGTTTTCAGGGTTTCTATTTCTTTGTCTTTTTCCAAACATTCCTCGCAGAAACCGAATTCGTTCCGATTGATTTGCCGGAGAGATTTTTGGTCTATAAGCGGACTTCCTATTTCACGGATGAGCCAATTGGCATTTAGTTCCGGGAATAGACGGATAATTCCCATCAGATGCTTGTCTGGTATGTGATCCCGGCAATTTTAAAATGCGGATATATTTGTAAACTTTCTGTTAAGGAGTGGCTGCCATGCTGTATACGATGAAAGAAACCTGTAATCAGGTTCAGATGAATTATGAAGCATTGAAATTTTACTGCCGGGAAGGGCTGGTTCCCAATGTCAAACGGGATGAAAATAATTTTCGCCTTTTTGATGAGCGGGATATTGCCTGGATTAAGGGCGTGCAATGTCTGCGCAGATGCGGAATGGGTATCAGAGAGATTAAAGAGTATATGGCGTACTGTCTGCAAGGCCAGGATTCCATTCCACAAAGAAAAGACATGCTGGAAAATACCCGTCAGAAACTGGAGCAAAAAATACTGGAACTACAGGAAAACCTCAAATATATTGAAAGCAAGCAAAAATATTATGACGATGTTTTGGCAGGACGTATCCGGTATACGAGTAATCTGATTGATGTCTGATCGTTGTCAGCGTCGTATAACTGACCAGTGCGGCGGCTGCTATAAGGGAAAAATATACAACAATTTTATAAATTGCACCCTTTACTTTTTGCTCAATAGGTGCTAAAATTAGAGTGATAAATTGAAGGTATTCTGTTTCCTTCGATTTGGTTCTGGGGAAACCGGTAAGCCCCGCCTGACCGGTCTCCAACTATCTTGTATTATTAATCAAGGAGGATAAATCCAATGCCCAGAGCAAAACAGTCAATGGATGGCAACACCGCCGCTGCGCATGTAGCTTATGCGTTTACCGACGTTGCTGCGATCTACCCTATTACTCCTTCCAGCCCGATGGCGGACTATGTTGACCAGTGGTCTGCAGAAGGCCGCGAAAACATCTTCGGCAACCAGGTAAAGGTTGTTGAGATGCAGTCTGAAGCAGGTGCTGCAGGTGCTGTCCACGGTTCTCTGGCCGCAGGCGCTCTGACCACCACCTTCACCGCTTCTCAGGGTCTCTTGCTGATGATCCCGAATATGTACAAAATCGCTGCTGAGCAGCTTCCCTGTGTATTCGACGTATCTGCACGTACCGTCGCTACCCAGTCCCTGAACATCTTCGGTGACCACAGTGACGTTTATGCATGCCGTCAGACCGGTTTTGCAATGCTGGCTGAAACCAACACCCAGGAGGTCATGGACCTTTCTGCTGTTGCACATCTGGCTGCAATCGAAGGCAAAGTTCCGTTCATCAACTTCTTTGATGGTTTCCGTACTTCTCATGAGATCCAGAAGATCGAAAAATGGGACTACGCTGACCTGAAAGAAATGGTCAACATGGATGCTGTCAAAGCATTCCGTGAACATGCTCTGAACCCTGAGCATCCTGCAATGCGCGGTTCTCATGAAAACGGTGACGTTTTCTTCCAGCACCGTGAAGCTTGCAACCCTGTTTACGAAGCACTTCCTGCTGTTGTTGAAAAATACATGGCAAAAGTCAATGAAAAACTGGGCACCAACTACGACCTGTTCAACTACTACGGCGCTGAGGATGCTGACCGCGTAATCATCGCGATGGGCTCCATCTGTGACGTTGCTGACGAAGTTATCGACTACCTGACCGCTAAGGGCGAAAAGGTTGGTCTGGTTAAAGTTCGTCTGTACAGACCTTGGGTTTCTTCCGCTCTCCTCAAAGTTCTGCCCAAGTCTGTCAAGAAGATCGCTGTTCTCGACCGTACCAAAGAACCCGGTTCTCTGGGCGAGCCTCTGTATCTGGATGTTGCTGCTACCCTGCGTGAAGCTGGCCTCAACGACATCGTTCTGATCGGCGGCCGTTACGGTCTGGGTTCCAAGGATACTCCTCCTTCCTCTGTTTTCGCAGTCTACAAAGAACTGGAAAAGGACGAGCCCAAGGCACGCTTCACCATCGGTATTGTCGACGACGTTACCGGTCTGTCCCTGCCTGAGGTTAAACCTGCTCCCATCACCTCTGCTCCTGGTACTGTTGAGTGCAAGTTCTGGGGTCTGGGCGGTGACGGTACCGTTGGTGCGAACAAGAACTCCACCAAGATCATCGGCGACCACACCGACAAATACATCCAGGCATACTTCCAGTATGACTCCAAGAAGACCGGCGGCGTAACCATTTCGCACCTGCGTTTTGGCGACAAGCCGATCAAGAGCCCCTACTACATCAACCAGGCTGACTTTGTTGCCTGCCACAACCCCTCTTATGTTGTTAAAGGCTTCAAGATGGTTCAGGACGTCAAACCCGGCGGTGTCTTCATGATTAACTGCCAGTGGGATGACAAAGAGCTGGAAGAAAAGCTGCCGGCAGCTGCTAAGAAGTATATTGCTGACAACAACATCAAGCTCTACACCATCAACGCTATCGACAAGGCTATCGAGATCGGTATGGGCAAACGTACCAATACCATCCTTCAGTCTGCATTCTTCAAACTCGCAAACGTCATGCCGATCGACGACGCTGTCCGCTTCATGAAAGAAGCTGCTAAGAAGT
>DVLW01000103.1 GCA_018715285.1 Candidatus Faecivivens stercoripullorum
CCAAAGACCAGAGAAACAATGATCGCAATTACCAGCAGCGTGCAGGAAATCGCATAATACAGCTTGCGGTGCCCGATAAAGTCAATCTGCGGAAGCCGGATGCCCTTGGGAGGCTTGACCAGCTGTTCAATTTTTTCGCGATCGTAACTCATTTCTTAACACCTCCATACAGATAAGGCTTGCGGAGGCACTTAAACCGGGACAGCGACTGAAGCATCAGACGGGAAGCCGTTACACCAAAGATAAAGTTGAGGATACAGCTCACCAGCAACGTATAGCCGAAGGAATAGATCGTACCGGCTGTCGAAGCGCCAAACATGAAAAACAGCGGGCTGAGCAGCTTTGCAAACCAGGAATCGGTCGGGCCAAACGAACCCATCAGAATAATTGCAATAATGATGGTTGTCAGGTTACCGTCCAGAATTGCCGAGAAAGCACGGTCATAACCAAGCGTAATTGCACCGTCAATCGACTTGCCTGCGCAGACCTCTTCCTTGATACGGGTAAAGGTGATAACGTTTGCGTCAACGCCCATACCGACACCCAGGATAATACCGGCGATACCCGGCAGGGTCAGGGTAAAGGAAGACATGAATCCGAAGAATCCGGAGATTGCTGCAATCGAAACCGCAACCTGTCCCATCAGCGCAAACATGGCAACTACACCCGGCAGACGGAAGAAGATAATCATGTAAATGCAGATGATAACAAACGCGATTGCACCAGCCACCAGCATGACGTCACGTGCGCCAAGTCCCAGCGTCGGGTTGATGGTGGAATAGTTTTCCGCAACCAGGTTAAAGGGCAGCGCACCGGAATTGATCTTGTTTGCCAGAGAGGTTGCTTCCTCAGCGGTAAAATTACCGGTAATCTGGCACTGACCATCGGTAATAGGTGTATTAACCGACGGATAGGAGATCATCGTATCGTCCATCCAGATCGAAATGGTACCATGGGTTTCAGCCAGACGGGTTGTCGCCTCAGCGAAAGCCTCTTTACCGGAATCATACAGTTCCAGGCTGACGCCGTAGGAGTTCTCTTCCTGGTTATAATAGGGATAAGCCTCCTTGACATCCTCACCATCGATAATGATGTTTTCAGCTGTTACACCGGAAGGCGCACCAGTTTCATCTGTCTCGTTACCTTCGCGGAAGGTCAGAACTGCGGTATCACCCAGTTCCTCAATCGCAGCCTGCGGGTCAAAATCGGTTTCGCCCTCTTTCCAGGGGAAACGGACGATAATCCGGTATTTGTCGTAGTCAACGTATACTTCCGAGTCGGTGATGTTGAGCGACACCAGACGGGAGTTGATAACTTCCTTTGCCGCATCCATCTGACTCTTGGTCGCCTCGACGCCTTCAGGCGGAGTGAAGGTTACGTCTACGCCGCCCCTGATATCAATGCCCCATCGAATATCATTGCCGCCCTTGATATACACTGTTTCCTTGTCACCGTAAGTCGTCTTGAAGCCAAACAGGGACAAAAGGGTCAGGACAACAATGAGAATTGACACAATGAAAAACACGGGCTTGGGCACTCGTTTCATGAAGCAATTCCTCCAATGCTGTGGTTTATTGTGCTGCCGCGAAAAAGCCCCCGCAGACGGAAAGCCAAAGACGCACCGGCGTCCCTTCGCTCACCCATCCCGGAAGGCAGATCAGTCAAAAGCGTGTTTTCCGCTAAACGGCACTACATACGCTATATTATAAAAGAATCCCACCCAAAAGTCAAGCTGTGTGCCCCTTCTGACACCGGAAATCCGGCAAATTTTCCGTGAATATTTTTACAATGCGACAGTTGCCATCGGCAAAAAGATATGCTAAAATATCAGGTGCATCAGATAAATCCCCGCGTTTCACCCGTGCCCGGCGCGGAGGAGGGCTGACGGCAGGCGGACACATGGAATATGGGTCAGAAATTGGTATTCCAAACAGCACCGCCCATTACTTTGTTGCACGGAGAAATTGAGGTTATAATGAAAAGTACGAACGTGATGAAACTTGTCAAAATTGCTCTGATTGGTGCGCTGTATACCGCGCTGACGATGGCGATTGCACCGCTGGCTTATGGAACGGTACAGTTCCGTATCAGTGAAGCGCTGACTCTGCTGCCTCTGTTCTCACCGCTTGGTATCTGGGGTGTAACTTTTGGCTGCTTTTTGTCCAATCTGCTGGGATTTTTGCTCGGCACTAACCCGATCGGTCTGATTGATGCTGTGTGTGGTACACTGGCAACGCTGATCGCGGCTCTGATTACCCATCGGATTGGTCAGATTCCCTTCTCTTCGCTTTCTCAGAGTAAAGCTCGCCTAACCCGTGCGTTGCTGGCGCCGATTCCGGTCGTTGTTTCCAACGGTCTGATTGTCGGTCTGGAACTGGCACTGGTCTTCGGCGGAAATCCCGGTGAAAGTCTGCCTTACATCTGGGCATTCCAGGGTATTTCGGTTGCAGCAGGTGAGATTGTTGTCTGCTACACGCTGGGAATGCTGCTGACCTTTGCGCTTTACCGCGCCGATCTTTACAAAAGACTGTTTTCGGAAACCCGTACAGCCTGATAGATATATATCTTACGCTCCCATCTGACCGGGAGCTGTCCACCAACGACATATATGATAACAGCCCTCTCTGTTTAAATGCAAACAGAGAGGGCTGTTGTTTATATGAAAAGCGACAACCATGGTGCATGACACACTGAAAAGTAGTCATGCCACACCTTATTCTTCTTTGCAAAGCTCAAAATAGATATTGGTGGTCGGATCTTCTCCTAACGCGATTACGTATTCTGGCATATCCTTCCGCTTGAAGCCCAATCTTTCATATAATGCGATTGCTTTGACATTTTGCGGATTGGGGTCTACCCATACCGTTTTGGCACCACATCTGAACGCTTCTTTTATTGCATACGAAATGGCTTGTGTTGCAATACCGCGTCCTCGGGCATATCCGAACAACTTAATATCCAGCCATGCGCTGTTGTGGCTTTTATCTATTCCGTATCCTGCTTCACCGCAGTATTTGCCATCTTCATATATTGAAAAATGATTTTCAGTCGGTCTTACAGCGTCCAGTCTTTCAAGCCATTGTTGCATTGCTTCATCTGTTTCGTGCAATCCGTCCGAAAATCCAACAAACCGCATGACATCTCCGTCAGCCCAAAGATGTTGTACATTTTTGATGTCTTCTATTGATGTTTCTTTTATTGTAATCATCTGTTAACCTCCAAAAATACCGATTTGTCCAGAGTCCTGCT
>DVLW01000104.1 GCA_018715285.1 Candidatus Faecivivens stercoripullorum
CTGTGAACGTGGCTGTTGGTAGTTTGAAGATTATACGAATATTTCGTGAAGAAAAGGCGATGGCCACCACAAAGGACAGCCATCGCCGAGGACAGAAAATGATAAAAATCAGAATTTCAGGACAATTCCGATAATAGCCGAGAACAGCAGATAAAAAGCAGGATGCAGATCCAGTTTCTTATTGACTTTGGGCAGGTATTTCATCAGCAAAAACAGGATGACCGCCAGAATAATTGCTTTCCAGTCAAAAATTGCACCCAGTCCGTTTTCAGACAGCAGATTCAGCTTGACCAGCGAGATTTCAACAACCGACAGACCAGCTGCTGCAATCAAACCGGTAGAAGCCGGACGGAGGGAATAAAATGCAGCTTTGACATATTTATTTTCCTTGAATTTCTGGAGCAGTCCGAAGATAATCAGGATGATGATGATCGACGGAGCAATCAGTCCAAGTGTTGCCACCAGACATCCGAGGATATTTCCAAACGGGATACCCGTTGTTGCACCGGTGGTAAAACCAACGTAGGAAGCCATATTGACGCCAATAGGACCGGGCGTGGATTCGGAAATCGCGACCATGTTTGCCAGGTCAGCCTGTGTAAACCATCCCGTCGTGTCGGCAATGTTGGACAAAAAGGGCAGGGTAGCCAGTCCGCCGCCGATTGCAAACAGTCCGGCTTTGAAGAATTCGTAAAACAGTCTCAGAAAGATCATCAGTCTTTTCCTCCTTTGGATGCGTCAACGGATTTTGCACGGATATTCTGGATGATGATACCCGCGACAGCAGCGCCGATGACATAAATGACAGGGGAAAGGGAGGTAAAGACCGAACCGGCCGCCACAACCAGAAAGATAATCAGGGTCGGCAGGTCGATGACTGCTTTTTTCCACAGTTTGATGATTGCGTTCAAAATCAGCACACATACACAAACCCGGATACCGGCAAATGCATGGATAACCACCGGATAATCAGCAAAGTTCTGCAAAAAGGCAGCGATAATACTGATAATGACCATCGACGGGAAAACAACACCAATCGTTGCAACGATACCGCCGATAATACCTTTCCGTTTTGCGCCGATAAAGGTTGCGGTGTTGACAGCGATAATACCAGGTGTGCACTGACCGATTGCATAATAGTCAGCCAGTTCCTCCTCAGTGGCCCAGCCGCGGTTGTCGACCAGTTCCCGCTGGAGGACGGGCAGCATTGCATATCCGCCGCCAAAGGTCAGTCCGCCGATACGGGCAAACAGCAAAAAGAGATAGACGAGTTCTTTCATCTGATGGGTACATCCTTTCGATTGATAGAATTGACCGAAACAGTCTGCCGGACCATTTCCGGCTGCTTCATTAGTATAGCATATCTTGGACAGAATGTGAACCATTTGGAATATATTTATATCGTATGGAATTTCTATCTTTTCCATATGGATAAATCAGAATATTTATGGCTCGGAGAAAAATTTCGGGAATAATCAAAAATATTTTTCAAAACCTATTGACAAGGGTGGAAAAAGGTGTATAATAAAATTAGCACTCAGGATAACAGAGTGCTAAAACGAAATCGAACCTTGTCACCAAGGGGGAGAGGGAATGAAAAGATTGATTTAGCCCGTCAAAACACTGACTATTTGTTTTGAATGATGGATACAGAAAGGAATGAGCACAGTGGATGCACAGAAATTAACCCAGAAATCACTCGAAGCCGTGAAGAACGCACAGAGTATGGCAATCGAATATAATAACATGCAGATCGAGAATCTGCATCTGGCCTATGCGCTGCTGTCCGATTCAGAAGGATTGATTCCGCAGCTGGTCAGCAAGATGAACATTCAGCCGGCTGCGCTTTTACGCGCGATTCAGTCGGGGATTGAGAAACTGCCCAAGGTCACCGGACCCGGCCGTGAACCGGATAAGGTATATGTTTCCCGTGACTGCGACCGTGTATTAAATGAAGCGGAGAAAACCGCAGCCCGGATGCAGGACGAGTTTGTCTCGGTTGAGCATCTGTTTCTTGCATTGCTGGACAATCCCGGCAGTGAGCTGAAAGAAGCATGGAAACCTTTCAATTTAAATAAAGAGAGCTTTTTGCAGGTGCTTTCGACTGTCCGCGGTAATCAGCGGGTTACCAGCGATTCGCCTGAGGATACCTACGATGCACTCAAAAAGTACGGTAAAGACCTGGTCGAGGAAGCCCGGTCGAATAAACTTGACCCGGTTATCGGACGTGACAATGAGATTCGTAATGTCATCCGTATTTTGTCCCGTAAGACCAAGAATAACCCTGTACTGATCGGTGAACCTGGTGTCGGTAAAACAGCAATTGCTGAAGGACTGGCACAGCGTATTGTCCGCGGGGATGTCCCTGAGTCACTGCGTGACCGGACGATTTTCTCGCTGGATATGGGTGCACTGATCGCTGGTGCAAAATACCGCGGTGAGTTTGAGGAAAGACTGAAAGCGGTATTGGGTGAGGTCAAAAAGAGCGAAGGCAGAATCATCCTCTTTATCGATGAGATTCATACCATTGTCGGCGCCGGTAAGACCGAAGGCTCGATGGATGCCGGCAACCTCCTGAAACCTATGCTTGCCCGTGGTGAGCTGCACTGTATTGGTGCAACTACTCTGGACGAGTACCGCAAGTATATTGAAAAGGATGCAGCTCTTGAACGCCGTTTCCAGACGGTTATGGTTGAGGAACCGACCCAGGAAGACGCAATTGCTATCCTGCGTGGCCTGAAGGAACGGTATGAGGTATTCCATGGTGTCAAGATTACCGACCAGGCGATTATTTCGGCAGTTACCCTTTCCAGCCGGTATATTACCGACCGGTTCCTGCCGGATAAGGCGATCGACCTGATCGATGAAGCCTGCGCGATGATTCGTACCGAGATGGACTCGATGCCGACTGAGCTGGACGAGATTTCACGTCATATTATTCAGCTGCAGATCGAGGAAGCAGCGGTTGCGAAAGAAGAGGATGCCCGTGCACAGGAGCGTCTTTCCGAACTGCGCCGTGAACTGGCGGAGGAAAAGGACCGTTTTGCCCAGATGAAGGCAAAGTGGGAGAATGAAAAGAACGCAATCGGCGGCGTTGCCAAACTGCGCGAAGAGATTGAAGCAGTCAGCGCTGAGATTGAACGTGCTGAGCGGGATTACGACCTGAACAAGGCTGCCGAGCTGAAATATGGTAAACTTCCTGCACTGAAAAAACAGCTGGAAGAAGAGGAACAGCAGGTTGAATCGGGTAAAACCAGTTCGCTGCTGCGCAACAAGGTCACCGAAGACGAGATTGCCCGTATTGTCGAGCGTTGGACCGGTATCCCGGTACAGCGGCTGGTTGAGGGCGAACGCGAAAAACTGCTGCATCTGGACGAGATTCTGCATAAGCGTGTTATCGGCCAGGATGAAGCGGTCGAGAAGGTCACCGAGGCAATCATTCGTTCGCGTGCAGGTATCGCGAACCCCAACCGTCCGATTGGTTCCTTCCTGTTTTTGGGGCCGACCGGCGTTGGTAAGACCGAGCTGGCGAAAACACTGGCTGAGACGCTGTTTGACGACGAGAAGAACATGGTTCGTATCGACATGAGCGAATACATGGAGAAATTCGCGGTATCCCGCCTGATCGGAGCGCCTCCCGGATACGTTGGTTATGAGGAAGGCGGTCAGTTGACCGAAGCTGTCAGACGCCATCCTTACTCGGTCATTCTGTTCGATGAGGTCGAAAAGGCACATCCGGATGTCTTCAATATCCTGCTGCAGGTATTGGATGATGGACGGATTACCGATTCTCAGGGCAGAACGGTCGACTTCAAGAACACGATTATCATCCTGACCAGTAACCTTGGTTCGGAGATTCTGCTTTCGGGTATTGACGAGAGCACCGGCGAGATTACGGATGAGGCGAAGAACAGAGTAGAAGAACTGCTCAAGCGGTCGTTCCGTCCGGAATTTTTGAACCGTCTTGACGAGATCGTCTTCTATAAACCGCTGACCCGTGACAACATCTCGGGCATTATTGACCTTCAGGTTGCCGACCTCTGCCGCAGACTGGAAGACAAGCAGCTGAAAGTCGTCCTGACCGAGGATGCAAAGCAGTATGTCATCGATGGCGCGTACGACCCGATTTATGGCGCAAGACCGCTGAAACGGTTCTTGCAGCGTAAAGTCGAGACGCTGATCGGCCGTATGATTATTGCCGGTCAGATTCACGAGGGAAGCACGCTGATTGTCGATGAAGATAATGGTCAGCTGGTTGTTACCGAGCAGCTGCCGGAAGGAAAATAATCTGAATACCCGCGGAATATCATTTCGCGTAAGAAAACACCCCGGAGTAGGTTTGAAAGCCTTACTCCGGGGTGTTTTGCGTAATTATTTACCTTGTGTTAATTCCTGATACATTTTCATCAGGTGCACAACACAAGCAGACTCACTACTATATGCAGGATGATCTTTGGTTATACCGTAAGCCTGCATGACAGCGCGGTCATTATTCTGGTGTGCTTTGCGCAGTTCCGGCGGCATAGTAACCTCATCATACAGGTCAGAAAGGCTGGAATCAGGGTATAGAGCGCGGGCATCCAAAATTGCTTGTGCCGTCTGTTCAATTTTTGCTTTTTGGGCATCAGTAGGTGTAGGCCATGGGAAGTTGTTGTAAACAATTTTAATTGAATAGTCATAATCACTTTTTAATCTACCGCAGGTGGTTCGCATCCATGCCATATGAACATTAGAGGTTAAAATTCCTAAATGATATAATGTTGCATTAGGCATAAGTCGAAGTTTATTACTGCTAAAAATGTTTGGTGTCATAAATCCTATAGGAATGTATCGCCGACGTTGTGACGATACTTCTGGAATTACAATATAATTATTGCGTGGCATATTTTCTGTTTGGAATCGAGTGGGTGTGTCCGCTAGTTTTAGGGTTGAAGCACGTTTACTAGCAAGTCGAAAATTGCG
>DVLW01000016.1 GCA_018715285.1 Candidatus Faecivivens stercoripullorum
TGAGGCTGCGTCTGTAGTCACCAAGCTGGACCCGGAGCTGTCGGTTGAAGATATGATTAAAAAAGGTTTGCAGAAGCTGGCTGGTCTCAGCTGACAGATAGTGGGGAGGAATCATTGTGTTTCAGTCACAATACCGACGGGATCAGGAAGAAGAGATGGATCTGGAAAACCGGATTACTGCCCCGGAATTTTCTCCCGAGGATGTTGATACCGAGTTTTCGCTTCGTCCTAAGAACCTTTCGGAATACATCGGACAGGAAAAAGCAAAGGAAAACCTGTCTGTCTATATAGAAGCCGCCAAAAAGCGCGGCGATGCTTTGGACCATGTGCTGCTGTATGGGCCTCCTGGTCTGGGTAAGACGACCTTGTCTCAGATTATCGCAAACGAGATGAACAGTAATCTCAAGATTACTTCCGGACCTGCGATTGAAAAACAGGGCGACCTGGCGGCACTGCTGACCAATCTGTCAGATGGAGATGTTCTGTTTATCGACGAGATTCACCGGTTGTCCAAGCAGGTGGAAGAAGTTCTTTACCCTGCGATGGAAGACTTTGCACTGGATATTATCATCGGTAAAGGCCCGTCAGCCCGGTCGATTCGTGTCAATCTGGCGCATTTTACACTGGTCGGTGCGACAACAAGGGCTGGTCAGCTGACTGCACCGCTTCGTGACCGTTTCGGCGTACTGCTGCGGCTGGAACTGTACCAGCCGGAAGAACTGTCTCAGATTATTCTGCGCAGTGCTGGAATATTGGGCGTTCCCTGTGAAGAGGAAGGTGCGCTTGAACTGGCACGTCGCAGCCGCGGCACACCTCGTATTGCCAACCGGCTGCTGAGAAGGGTGCGTGACTTCGCGGAAATTCTCGGCAGTGGTGTCATTACCCGGGAAATTGTGCGGACAGCACTGGAACGGCTGGAAATTGATGAACTCGGGCTGGATAACCTTGACCGCCGGATGCTGCGGGCGATTATCGAGACCTATAACGGCGGACCGGTCGGTCTGGATACCCTGTCGGCAATGCTGGGAGAAGAGGCGGTAACCATTGAGGACGTCTATGAACCCTATCTGATGCAACTGGGATTTCTCAGCCGTACACCGCGCGGCCGCTGTGTAACCGAACGCGCTTACCGGCATTTGGGGATAGCCAGAGATGGGCAGCAGTATCTGCCCGGAAACTGATACAGATTTGTTTATTAAGGAAGGATAGAAAAGATGAGAGCGGCCACCAACTGGCATGACTATGAATTGATCGATACTACTTCCGGTGAAAAACTGGAACGTTGGAAAAATATTACCCTGATTCGTCCCGATCCCCAGATTATCTGGAAAACCGGGAAAAACAGTCCCGGATGGAATCGGGCTGACGCACATTATCACCGCTCAAGAACCGGCGGCGGACATTGGGAGTATGTGCATAAACTGCCGGAAAGCTGGAAGATTTCTTATGGTGACCTTACCTTTAAGATTTCACCGACTGGCTTTAAGCATACAGGACTGTTCCCTGAACAGGCGGTCAACTGGGATTTGTTTATCAAGCTGATTCGTGAAGCTGGCAGACCGATTTCCGTTTTGAACCTGTTTGCCTATACCGGCGGTGCAACGCTTGCTTGTCTCAGTGCCGGTGCCAGTGTCTGTCACGTGGATGCATCCCGTGGAATGGTTCAGTGGGCAAAAGAAAATGCGATGCTTTCCGGATTGGCTGACCGTCCGGTGCGCTGGATTGTAGATGACTGCGAGAAGTTTATCCAGCGTGAAATCCGCAGGGGACACCATTATGACGCAATCATTATGGACCCGCCTTCCTATGGACGCGGCCCGAATGGTGAAGTCTGGCAGCTGGAGGAAAAGGTCTATGATCTGGTCAACCTCTGCTGCGGTGTATTGACAGATAATCCGTTGTTTGTTGCGCTCAGTTCGTATAATACCGGACTGTCGGCGTCGGTTATGGCCTATCTTTTGGGCGTAACGGTCGGTGCACAAAATGGGGGAAAGGTGATGGCGGACGAAATCGGGCTTCCGGTTACGGCAAGCGGACAGGTTTTGCCCTGCGGTTCGGTCGCTGTCTGGTCTAAAGAAGATATTGAAAATATGTAAAGCAGATATGCTTTACACTTGTTTTTGAGGGTGATCGAATGGGAGAAGAGAAGGAAATCCGGGTCTCCGGGCTGGAATTTGCCTATCCCGGTGAAGAACCGGGAATGCCGGGACATATCGTGCTGAAGGGTCTGGATTTGCAGATACCCAGAGGACAGTTTGTCGCGGTTTTGGGGCATAACGGCTCCGGAAAATCGACATTGGCCAAACATTTCAATGCTATTTTGCTTCCGACTTCCGGTGATGTGGTTGTCTGCGGGATCAATACCAAAGACGAAGAACGGCTGTTTGACATCCGTCAGCAGGTCGGGATGGTCTTTCAGAACCCGGACAACCAGATCGTTGCAACGATTGTGGAAGAAGATGTCGCCTTTGCTCTGGAGAATCTGGGAGTTGAGCCGTCAGAAATCCGTCGCAGGGTAGATGAGGCGCTCAAAGAGGTTGACATGTACCAATACCGGGAGCACGCTCCGCATCAGCTTTCCGGCGGACAGAAGCAGCGTGTTGCAATTGCCGGTATACTGGCAATGCGGCCTGATTTTATCGTTCTGGATGAACCGACCGCGATGCTTGACCCGCGTGGACGCAGTGAAGTTTTGCGCACCATCCGGGAACTGAACCGGGATTATCATACTACGGTAGTACTGATTACCCATTATATGGACGAAGCGGTTCAGGCGGAACGGGTTGTTGTGGTTGACAGCGGAAAAATTCTGCGGGACGGTACACCGAGAGAGGTATTCACTGAGGTGGAACTGCTCAAGAGTGTCGGACTGGATGTGCCGCAGGTGACCGAACTGGTGTATGAACTGCGTCAGGCGGGAATTGATCTGCCGCAGGATATCCTGACAGAGGATGAATGTTATCAGGCACTGAAAGAGCTGTTGACTGCTTCGGCAAATAAACGATAGAGGAAGGCGGATTGGGATTGGTTATTTCCACAGAGCATTTGACCTATACCTATAGTCCGGGGACGCCGTTTGAAAAGGTGGCTGTCAACGATGTCTCACTGACGATTGGAAGCGGTGAGATGGTTGGCGTCATCGGGCATACCGGCTCGGGAAAATCGACGTTGATTCAGCATCTGAATGGACTGCTCAAACCGACTTCCGGCAGGATTTTGCTGGATGGACGGGATATCTGGGGCGAAGGAATGAAGATACGGGATGTCCGGTTTAATGTCGGACTGGTCTTTCAGTACCCGGAGTACCAGCTGTTTGAAGAGACGGTATATAAAGATATTGCGTTTGGTCCTAGAAATATGGGGCTGGATGATAAGGAAATTGATAAGCGGGTGCATGAAGCGGCAGAGTTTGCCGGGCTTTCACCGGAACTGCTGGACAAAAGCCCGTTTGAGCTTTCCGGCGGCCAGAAGCGGCGTGCGGCGATTGCCGGCGTAATCGCGATGGAACCGAAGATTCTGATTCTGGACGAGCCTGCGGCAGGTCTTGACCCGCGAGGACGCAACCGGATTCTGAACCAGATCAGGGAGTACCATGCTTTTACCGGGAATACCGTCTTGCTGGTATCCCACAGTATGGAGGATGTCGCAAACTTTGCGGATAAGATTCTGGTTATGAGCAATGCAAAGGTTTTTGCGTACGATACGGTGGAAAATGTCTTTGCCCGCAGTGAGGAACTGCGGCAGATTGGTCTGTCGGTTCCGCAGGTGACCAATGTTTTCCACAGACTGGTGGCAGACGGTCTGGACGTACCAAAAAATGTCTATACGGTCGGTTACGCTAAAAAGAAACTGCTGGGAATTTTGCAGGGTGGGGAGGACAGCGAATGATCAGAGATATTACGATTGGTCAGTATTTCCCGGGACATTCTCCTGTCCACCGAATGGACCCCAGAATGAAACTGATTCTGACAATCTTTTATATTGTCGTGCTGTTTTTTGTGTCCAACCCGTTTGGATTTATTCCGGCAATCTTTTTCCTTGTATGCAGCTATCGGATTGCGCGGATTCCGGTGAAGATGATTGCAAAAAGCATCAAGCCGATTCTGCCAATTATTATCTTTACCGGTATTTTGAATCTGCTGTTTATCAGCGGTGAGTCGGTTATCTTTACACTTGGTCCTGTTCATGTCTCCTGGCAGGGTATCTACACTTCGGTGAAGATGGCGCTGCGTTTGATTCTGCTGATCGCAGGAACATCGCTGATGACCTATACAACCTCTCCGATTGCACTGACCGATGCAATTGAGCAGCTGCTTTCGCCTTTGAAAGTCGTGCATTTCCCGGCGCATGAGCTGGCAATGATGATGTCGATTGCGCTGCGGTTTATTCCGACACTTGTTGAAGAAACCGACAAGATCATGTCTGCACAGAAAGCACGCGGCGCGGATATGGAAAGCGGCGGATTGATTCAGCGGGCAAAATCGCTGATTCCGGTTATGATACCGCTGTTTATCTCCGCCTTCCGGAGAGCTGAGGAACTTGCACTGGCAATGGAATGCAGATGCTACCATGGCGGTGAGGGAAGAACCCGGATGAAACAGCTCCGGTATACCCGGCTGGATTTTACGGCACTTGGAATTTCAATCCTGCTGCTGGTGGTGATTATCGTTTTGAACCTGATTCCGATGCCGTTTCTCAGTTGGCTGATCTAAGGAGGGATTTGGTTGCGCAGGCTGCTGTTTGAGGCAGCATACCAGGGGACCCGCTATCACGGCTATCAGGTACAGAAAAATGCCGTGACAGTTGCGGGAACCATTCAGGATGCTGTTGAAAAGGTATGGGGCTGCCGGGAGGGTATCACCGGTTGTTCCCGTACCGATACAGGCGTCCACGCACGCCAGTTCTTTTTTCATATGGATACCCATCATACTATTCCGACAGATGCGGCAGTCCGGGCACTGAATGTTAATCTGCCCGGTGATATTGCGATATTATCCTGTCGGGAGGTAGCGCCAGATTTTCATGCCCGGTATAATGTCTGTTATAAGGAATATACCTATCAGATCTGGAACAGTGCGGTGAAGAATCCTTTTCTGGATGGCCTGGCAATGCACCACAAATATCCGCTCGATGTTGAGCGGATGCACACCTGTGGACAGGAGTTTGTCGGGACGCATGATTTCAGAGGTTTTTGCAGTACCGGCAGCAAGGCAAAACCAACCGCTATGGATGGCGGAGAATCCACCATCCGCACTATATACAGTTTTGAGGTAGAGCGGCAGGGCGATATGGTTTTGCTGCGGGTATGCGGAAACGGCTTTTTGTACAATATGGTACGGATTATGGTCGGAACGCTGCTGATGTCAGGCCCTTATCAGCTCAAGCCGGGAGACCTGACTGCGATTTTAGCGGGAGGCAACCGGGCAGATGCCGGTATTACCGCTCCGGCTGCCGGTCTTTATCTGACGAAAGTATCTTATCTTCCTTTTGAAGGAAAGGGTGGTGGTCCAAACGGCTAAGTTTTTTCGTAATCGCGAAGAGAAAAATCCATATGATTTTGCGGCTTACCGCAGAAATCTTAAGATAAAAAAAATCCAGAGAATTATCCTGACCGTTATGTCGCTGGTCATCATCCTGCTTATGGTCATTCTGGGAATCTATCTGAACCGGAACTATGATGTCAACGATCTGGCACAGAATCTGACCGGTAATAAGGTCGAGACCGGTACAGTACAAAGCAGCGGTTTTCCGGTTTCTCTTGTCGGAGAGGTACCGCAGGAGCTGGTGGTTTCCGGTAATTCGCTGGTACTGCGGACAACAGATGAGATTATCTTCTTTGACAGCAGCGGAAACACCCAGCACAGTTTTACCCATCGGTTTACCAACCCTGTCATGAAACCGGGTTCCAGCCGTCTGCTGACCTATGACCGCGGCGGTTACAGTTATCGTATCGATTCCAGTTCCGGACTGCATTATACCGGACGAACTGAGTCGACAATCCTGACTGGTGCAATCAGCGGACGCGGTTCTTATGCACTTGCTGTTTCAGAGACAAGGTATGCCGGCAGCGTAATTGTCAACAGCCGTACCAATGAAGAGATTCTTCGCTGGTATT
>DVLW01000105.1 GCA_018715285.1 Candidatus Faecivivens stercoripullorum
TATCAGACACAGTTTGAGGCGGTTGTAGCCGAAACCCGTGTTTATAAAGACAAATTCCAGGTACGTTTAACCCAGACCTGTTTTTATCCGGAAGGCGGCGGACAGCCCTATGATACCGGAAGATTGAATGACATATCCGTCACCGAAGTGCACGAGTCGGACGGTGAAATCTGGCATACCATTTCCGCGCCGATTGAGGTTGGTCAAACGGTTACCGGACAGATCGACTGGGAACGGCGGTTTGACCTGATGCAGCAGCATTCGGGCGAGCATATCATCAGTGGTATCCTGCATGAGATGACCGGCTGTGACAATGTCGGATTCCACCTGACGCCGGAAAATGTCTATATCGACCTCAGTTTACCGCTGGATATCGAAACACTCCGCCAGGCAGAGACCCGTGCCAACCGTTATATCTGGGAAAATCACCCGATTGATATTAGCTGGCCTGACCCGGAAACACTCGCCGCGATGGAATACCGGAGCAAAAAGGAACTGACCGGTGATGTACGGATTGTTGCATTTCCGGGAGCCGACCGGTGTGCCTGCTGCGGGACCCATGTCGCCAGCTCAGGGGCTATCGGACAGATTCGTCTGCTGACCGTCCAGAACTGGAAAGGCGGTGTTCGGGTGGAGATGGCGTGCGGCAAGCGTGCACTTGAGATCAGCCGGGAATGGATGGATGAGACGCTGGAAATCTCCCGTTCACTGTCGGTCAAGCCGAATACGGCAGCGGCAGCTGTCCACCGGCTGGAAAGTGAGCTGTCGGCAGTTAAAATGCGTGCTGCCGCGCTGGAAGAAAGCCTGTTTGCAGTATGGGCCGAGCAGTACAGCGGCGAAGGAAACCTTGTGCTGTTCAAAGATGGGCTGTCCCCTGATTCGCTGCGCAAACTGACCGGATGTCTGATCGAAAAGCGGCAGGGTCGGTGTGCGGTATTTTCCGGCAGCGACCAGGAAGGATATAAATACGCGGTCGCAGAAAAAGACGGCGACCTGCGTGCACTGGTCAAAGAGATGAATGCAGCGCTTAATGGCCGCGGCGGCGGGAAACCGTTTTTTGCACAGGGTTCGGTACAGGCGACAAAAGAACAGATTGAGCAGTTCTTTGCCGGGAAATGAGGAGTAAAGTATGAAGAAAATTATCCCACCTGCTGAACTGACATTTCCCAGTGAGATTACGACAGTTATTTTTGACCTTGACGGGACGCTTTTTGATTCGATGGGTGTCTGGGCACAGATTGACATTGATTTTCTCGGTAAACGTGGACTGACACCGCCGCCCGATTATATGGAGGCGATTACTCCGCTCGGATTCCGTGCGACTGCTGAATACACTATCCAGCGGTTCCATCTGAACGAAACACCCGAAGCATTGATGGAAGAATGGCATCAGATGGCAGTGGAAGCCTATACCCACCATGTCCCGCTCAAACCGCAGGCAAAACCATTGCTGGAAAGGCTGAAAGCGTCAGGGTACCGGCTCGGCATCACCAGTGCGTCTTCAAAGGAACTTGCGCTTCCCTGCCTCAACCGTCACGGGATTACCGGGCTGTTTGACAGCATTGTCACCGCGGGAACCGACGGACCGGGAAAGAACGACCCGGGTATCTGGCGGATTTCAGCCGCCAGACTTGGCGTACCCGCAAACCAGTGCGCGGTACTGGACGATGTAGCGGCGGCGCTCAGTGCTGCCGAAGTCGCCGGGATGCTGCCGGTTGGCGTGCTGGACATCCATTCGGGTGGCCATCAGGCGGTATCCGATGCAGCCAAAATGCTGACAACACTTGACTAAGCGGCGAGTCACCGCAGACTTGATCCGGTACACACAAAAACCGAAACTTAAAATTACTGACAATCCGGCTAAAGCGCTTTTCCGTGCATCCGGATGGAAAGATGAAACGAATATATGAAAAAACAGATTTCACCAGGGGCACTTTTATCCCCTGTTCCGGCGGTACTCGTCTCCTGCGGAACCGTCGAAAAGCCCAACCTGCTGACCATCGCATGGGTCGGAACTGTCTGCACCCATCCGGCGATGGTATCCATTTCGGTTCGTCCCGAGCGGTTTTCCTATCCGCTGATTAAGGAATCAGGAGAATTTGTCATCAACCTGCCGGGTGAATCGATGGTGAAAACGCTCGACTTCTGCGGCGTCAAATCGGGGCGCAATACCGATAAATTTGCGGTATGCGGTTTAACTGCGGTACCGGCAGCAGGCGTATCTGCACCGGCAGTTGCTGAGTGTCCGGTCAGTTTTTCCTGCAAGGTCAAAGAGGTGATTCCGCTTGGAAGCCACGATATGTTTTTAGCGGAGATTGTCGCGATTGAAGCGGAAGAATGGCTGTTTGAGGAAAGCGGACGGCTGGCGCTGGAAAAAATGGGCATGGTTGCATATGCCCACGGCGAGTATTTTTCACTGGGTGAAAAACTGGGAAGTTTTGGCTATTCGGTCAGAAAGAAAAAGCCGGCTGTAAAATCCGCACCGGCAAAACCGCCTAAAAAGTCGGCTGAAATTCCCTCAGGAGCACAGCGCCGCAAGAATACCGAGCGCTCCTATTCTGCAAAGAAGAAAAAGTCAGCGCCCCCAAAATCCGGGCATAAAAAGACAGGAATTCATCATCCTGTCAAAGGAGGTTCCCGATGAATACTGTAACCCAAACCCATATCCAGGTTCGCTATGCCGAAACCGATCAGATGGGTATTGCTCACCATTCCTGTTATGCCGTCTGGTTTGAGCAGGCGCGTACCGAAATGATCCGCGAAGCAGGCATCCGTTACCGTGATCTTGAAAAGATGGGGCTATTATTGCCGCTGACCGGACTGGACTGCCGGTATAAGATTCCGGCACTGTATGAAGATGATTTAATCATCGAAACATCTGTCGTAAAACTGACGGCGGCACGTATCAGTTTTGGTTACCGTGTACTGCGGGACGGAACCGAAATCGCCACTGGACAGACTGACCATGCTTTTGTCGGCGCAGACTTTAAGCCGCTGAACATCAAAAAACATTTCCCGCAGGTTTTTGAAACGCTGTGCGGTTTTCTGGCCGAAGACAGCCAATAAACAGAGAGAAAGAGGTACCCTATGAAGATTTTGCACACCCTTCCACGCGAAGATGGTTTCAGAATGCCGGCGGAATTTGAACCCCACCGCGGCTGTTTTATGATCTGGCCGGAACGTGCCGACTCCTGGGCAAACGGCGGATATGCCGCAAGACGTGCTTTTGCAAAGGTCATCACCGCGATTGCACGCTCGGAAAAAGTCACGGTGCTGGCATCTTTTGCCCAGTATGAAAACGCACGGGTTTCTTTGCCGCCAGAGGTACGTGTCGTCGAGATGTCGACCGATGACGCATGGGCGCGGGATATCACGCCGACATTTGTCAAGAATGATAAGGGCGAACTGCGCGGAATTGACTGGGAATTCAATGCCTGGGGCGGTCTTCACGACGGGCTGTACTTCCCATGGGACAGAGACAACAAGGCTGCCAAGAAGATGTGCGACCTGCTGGAAGTCGACTGCTATGACCAGCAGTCGTTCATTCTGGAAGGCGGTTCGATTCATTCAGACGGCGAAGGTACTATTATGGTCACCGAAAGCTGTCTGCTTTCTAAAGGACGCAACCCGGAAATGACCAAAGAGGAAATTACCCGGCATCTTTGCGACACACTTGGTGCTGAGAAGGTGCTCTGGCTCCCCTACGGCATCTATCAGGATGAGACCAATGAACATGTCGACAACGTCTGTGCTTTTACAGCACCGGGTGAAGTAGTGCTTGCCTGGACGGATGACGAATCCGACCCGCAGTATCCGATGAGCAAGGCAGATTTGGATTACCTGCAATCGGTGACTGATGCTAAGGGACGGAAACTGAAGGTTCACCTGCTGCCGCTGCCCAGCCCGATTACCGTCGATGAAGACGACTGCGACGCACTCGACCCGATGGATGGTGAGCCGACCCGTGTTCCCGGTGACCGGCTGGCGGCAAGCTATGTCAACTTCTACATTTCCAATGGCGGAATCATTATGCCTGCATTCGGTGACCCGAATGACGACAAGGCGGCTTCGATTCTGGCCGGACTGTTCCCGACCCGTGAAATCATTCAGATTCCGGCACGGGATATCCTGATCGGCGGCGGAAACATCCACTGCATCACCGGTCAGATTCCGGAATAATAGCCATTTGTTTCGATCAAGGGAGGTGCCGTGATGGCGTTTGTTCATCTTCATCTGCATACCGAATACAGTCTGCTGGACGGCGCCTGCCGTCTGCGGGACATCCCGGCGCGGGTCAAGGAGCTGGGACAGGATACCGTCGCAATCACCGACCATGGCGTAATGTATGGGGTTATTGAACTATACAAGCTGTGCAAAAAGGCCGGTGTCAAGCTGATTGTCGGGTGTGAGGTATATGTCGCGCCCCGTTCACGCTTCCAGAAGGAGTATAAGCTGGATTCGGCACCCTTTCACCTTGTGCTGCTGTGCGAGAATGAAACGGGATATAAAAACCTGATTAAGATGGTATCTCTGTCGTCGATTGAAGGCTTTTACAGCAAGCCGCGTGTTGACCTTGAGCTGCTGGAACGGTACCATGATGGGCTGATTGCGTTATCGGCATGTCTTGCGGGCGAAATTCCGCGGCGGCTGGTGATGAACGATTATGCCGGAGCGAAAAAAGCAGCGCTTCAGTACCGGCAGATTTTCGGGGAAAATAACTTTTTTATCGAGGTACAGGACCACGGTCTGCCTCAGCAGCAGAAGATTCTCCCGTCTTTGCGGATGCTTTCGGATGAAACAGGAATCCCGCTGGTCGCGACCAACGACTGCCATTATCTGCGCCGGGAAGACGCAGGAATGCAGAAGGTATTGATTGCGATTCAGACCGGACGGACGGTCAACGACGACAATCCGCTTGCCTTCCCGACTGAGGAATTTTACATGAAGTCGGAGGAAGAAATGCGGCTGGCACTTCCCCAGTTTCACGATGCGATTGACAACAGTGCAAAGATTGCCGCACGCTGTCAGCTGGAATTTACCTTCGGGCATACCCAGCTTCCCGCATTTACGCCGCCGGATGGACGGGACAATCTGGAATATTTCCGTGACCTTGCGTTTCGGGGCTTGAAAAAGCGGTATGGAACGGTTACGCCTGAACTGCAAAAACGCTGGGATTACGAGATGGACGTTGTCACCCGGATGGGATATGTCAACTACTATCTGATTGTATACGACTTTATCCGTTACGCCAAATCCCAGGGGATTCCGGTCGGACCGGGACGCGGAAGCGGCGCCGGAAGTCTGCTTGCCTACTGTATCGGGATTACCGGTGTCGACCCGATGGCGTATGGACTGATTTTCGAACGGTTCTTAAACCCGGAACGAGTCAGCATGCCCGACTTTGATATCGACTTTTGCTATGTGCGGCGGCAGGAGGTTATCGACTACGTTATCCGCAAATACGGAGCCGACCATGTCGCCCAGATTGTCACTTTCGGGACGCTGGCAGCACGTGCAGCGGTACGGGACGTCGGACGGGCACTCGGAATGAGTTATTCAAGCGTCGACCGGGTTGCAAGACTGATTCCGCAGACGCTGCACATCTCGCTTGACCGTGCAATCTCGGAAGTACGGGAACTGCGGGAGATGGAACAGAATGACCCGGCAGTGCATAAGCTGCTGTCGCTTTCCCGTCAGGTGGAAGGAATGCCGCGGCACGCTTCTACCCATGCCGCCGGTGTTGTCATCACTGCCGACCCGGTTGACAGCTATGTACCGCTGTCAGGTGCCGACGGGACGACGGTTACTCAGTATACAATGACGATACTGGAAGAACTGGGACTGCTCAAAATGGACTTTCTGGGGCTGCGCAACCTGACGGTTATCCACGACTGTGAAGAGCTGGTCAGAAAACATGAGCCGGGATTTTCGGTCAAAAAACTGCCGCTGGATGACGCGCAGGTCTACGAGATGTTTTCCCGTGGGGACACCGATGGCGTTTTCCAGTTTGAATCGTCAGGAATGCGGCAAATGCTGACCCAGATGAAGCCGCGCAGTATCGAAGACCTGACCGCCGCGACCTCGATTTACCGACCGGGACCGGCGTCCTCGATTCCGGTATTTATCCACAACCGCGAACATCCTGAGGATATCCGGTTTTTGCACCCGAAGCTTGAGCCAATTCTGAAGGTAACCAGTGGCTGTCTCCTGTATCAGGAACAGGTCATGCAGGTCTGCCGTGACCTTGCGGGCTACTCATTCGGACGCGCCGACCTCGTCCGCAAGGCGATGGGCAAGAAAAAGGTAGATATCATGGCGGCAGAACGGAAGATTTTCATCTATGGAAAAGACGATTCTGACGGAACGGCCGCGGTACCCGGATGTATCAAACTGGGTGTACCAGAAAAAATAGCAGACAGGATTTTTGACGAGATGGCGTCATTCGCTGAATATGCTTTCAACAAGGCACACGCGACCGCCTACTCGATTATCTCCTACCAGACCGCCTACCTCAAATGCCACTATCCAAAAGAATATCTGGCGGCATTGCTGACCTCGGTGGTTGATTTTACACGCAAGCTGTCGGAGTACCTGCAAACCTGCAAAAATGAAAAGATACCGCTCTATCCACCGGACGTCAACCGCAGTTTTTCGGGATTTGTCACCGAAGGTGACGGTATCCGTTTCGGGCTGAGCGCCATCAAGGGACTGGGTACGCCGGTCATTAATCGGCTGGTCGAAGACCGTGAACAGAATGGTCCGTACCGGAGTTTCTTTGACCTGTGCACCCGTTTGCAGGGACGGGACTTTACCCGTCGGACGGTTGACGGCCTGATCTGGTCGGGTGCACTGGACTCTTTCGGATTCAGCCGCCGGGCACTGTATACGGCAGCCGATCGGATGCTGGAAGCAGGACAGGCGCGCGGCAAAAATACCGCATCCGGACAGCTCAACCTCTTTTCAGCCATCGAGATGCAGGAACCGGAGCCTCGGATGGACCCGCTGGAGGAATACCCACCCGATCAAAAGCTGGAATTTGAGTATGAAACGCTGGGATTTTATCTGTCCGGCCACCCATTGGAGAGCTACCAGAAGATTGCCAGAAGCTATCGGATGGATGCAGCGTCCAGACTGCTGCAAGGTGAAGAAGCCGGTATAAAAAACGGGCAGCATGTCCGGCTGCTGGGACGGATATTGTCACGCAAGACGATTAACACAAAGTCGGGTAAACCGATGTGTTTTGCCCAGCTGGAAGACATGACCGATGTGATCGAACTGGTGATCTTCCCGGAAGTAATGGACAGAGCCGGTTCCCTGCTGCAATCCAAAAAAGCGCTTGCAGTCGAAGGAAGCCTGTCGATGCAGGATGAAAAGGACCCGAAAGTGATCGTTTCCCATCTGGTGGAGGCGGATTCACTGCCCAAGCTGACGACTTTAAACATCCGTCTGTCAAATAAGGATGACCCGAAAATCCCGCAGCTGATGCAGCTATTGTCACAGCATCCGGGCAGTGATGAAGTACGGTTTTATCTGGCAGATACCAAAAAGCTGGTGCGCCCTAAAGGCCTACAGGGCGTCAAGCTGGACGAAAACCTGCTTTCCCGCCTGCGGGAGTTTGCGGGCAATGAAAATGTCAATCTTCGCCGGTAATATTGCGTTGACCGGCAATTCAACATACTACTGTCAACAGGAAAGGATGTAATATTCATGCGCAATGTCACCATCGCCGCGATTCAGATGTCCTGTCAGGGCACCCGGGAGGAGAATATTGAAAAAGCCGTTTCGATGGTACGGGAAGCGGCAAAAATGGGCGGACAGGTCATCCTGCTGCCCGAGCTGTTTGAAACCTGGTATTTCTGCCAGGAAAAGGACTACGGGCATTATGACCTGGCGCGTCCGCTGATGGAAGACCCGGGTGTTTTAGCGCTCCAGCCGGTTGCAAAGGAACTCGGAGTTGTCCTGCCGGTCAGCTTTTACGAAGCGGCGCGGAATACGACTTATAATACCGTGGCAATGATCGACGCAGACGGTGAAATTCTGGGCACCTACCGCAAGACCCATATCCCGGATGACCATTTTTATCAGGAAAAGTTTTATTTCACCCCCGGCGATACCGGATTTAAGGTATTCCAGACACGTTTCGGCGCAGTCGGGTGCGGCATCTGCTGGGACCAGTGGTTCCCGGAATCGGCGCGGTGCATGGCGATGATGGGGGCTGAGATGCTGCTCTACCCGACCGCCATCGGCAGTGAACCGATCCTCGACTGTGACTCAATGCCCCACTGGCGGCGGTGCATGCAGGGGCACGCAGGCTGCAACCTGATGCCGCTGGCAGCCGCCAACCGGATCGGGCTGGAAAAGGTCACGCCAAATGACAATAACCAACATCAGTCTTCCAGCCTGACCTTTTATGGTTCATCGTTTATCGCCGACGAAACCGGCGCGCTGGTCGAGCAAGCAGGACGGGAGGAAGAAACCATCCTGCTGCATACATTTGATCTGGATGCAGTGCGCGAAATGCGGCTGAGCTGGGGCGTATTCCGTGACCGCCGCCCCGAAATGTACGGCGAAATTACCAAATAATCAAATACCCGGAATTGGATGATTTCTTGCAGACCATCATACGTTGGAGGATTTACTATGAAGAAAAAGGTAATAATAATTTTAACAGCTGTTCTTTGCATTGCAGCTGTTTTCCTATATTTTTTTAATTCAAATCCCAAAGGAGATACCATTACGAGTAGAGAGCGTATATTGAACAACGCAATTTCAAAAGGAAATGAATGGACTATTTCCAAAGAACTGCAACTTGATGGTTATATCATAAGTGGAGCATATAGTACGGATAATAAATCCACACTTGCCGTCTTTGAACAAGTAGGAAATGGAAATTACAAATTTAAGAGCTCAACAAACCGAAATGTTGAGGAAATTATTATTAGTGGAGCCGCTATAAACCAAGAGTGGTATGATTTAATTTGGTTTAGTGGTGCTAAAACAGAATATGCAGAAATCACTTATACGGTAAATGGACAAGTAAAGG
>DVLW01000017.1 GCA_018715285.1 Candidatus Faecivivens stercoripullorum
CCTCAAATGTAACCTCTATTTTCTTTGGAGAAGCGATATCCATTCTGCACAGATATTCGATTTCCAGCACAGCCATTCCGTCACTGACCGACATCTTTTCTTCTCTGGACAGTATTTCACCATCCGCGAGGTTTTCCGCTTCCCATGCGGCAGCGGCCTGTTGGAGAGCGGCAAGAGCTTCTTCCTCCGAAAAATTTTTTTCGGTTTCGGTATAGCTTTCTCGAACCGTTTTAATCATACCGATTGGCAGCTGTACACCACCGATGGAAAGCGGCTGGCGGGAACTGTTTTCTTCCCATAAAACAGTTTGCTGCTCAGTTGGCTGTTCATTCGTTTCCGGGCCGGAAAACAGGAATCTGGTTACTTTTTCAAACAATTTGACAGCCTGACCAGCGGCATTTTTGATTCCATCCGGCAGATAAAGGGGAATCGCCTTCCCGAACAGTTCGACACTCCACCGTACCTGTTGATCGCCCAGATACTCCCGCTCTTTTTGATTGATTTCGAGAGAAAATTCCCGTGTAAATTTGGCATCCGCCACCACTAACGCACTTGCATGGACATACCGTGTTTTGCCATCGGCAGATTCAGTGATGCCGGTGACAATCTGCTGACCTTTGCCGACCGTTTCACCGGTCTTGACGCTTTCCTGTCCGTTGTACACTTCCAGATAAACGATGGTGCCGGTTTCCGCCGCGATAATATCGCACGGGTCGGTCGGAAGAACCGTCGGTATCTGTGCAGCTTCGTTGATTTCGATTTCAACATGAGAACCGATCTTGTTTACCGCACAGTATCCCACACCCGGAATGGTTTCGAGAATATGGTCTGCGACCGCCTGCATATCGACCGACGGCAGAAAACTTCCGATTTTCAGTCCCGCATCTTCAGCCGCCGCAATGACCAGCGATTCATCAATCTCAGACAATCCGTTCACCGACATAGCCCATGCAAAACACTGAGAAAACAGCAGTACGCCAGTAAGCACCGCCGGCCAGACAATCAGTCCCAATCTTCTCCGGTAGCGCTGCAAAGTATAGGATACGCCGTCTTTTTCCAGTACCGCCAGTTCACAGTCGATTTCTTCTGCGAGATACTGTGCACGTTTGAAATCCTTCTGCGGTATGTACCCGAACAGTATGCCATCCGTACTGCAAAAACGTTCAGCCGAGATTTTTTCTTCCGCGCATCGGTTGATAAACCGTGTGGTATCGCCTTCCACCCGAATCAGCAGACATCCGGGTTTAAATTTGCTCATACATCTTCACACCTTTCTTTTCCATGCCACAATTCCGTCCGGCGGTTAAGTATATGCCCGGCCGCGGCTGAATATAATGTCAGGCAGCAGAATGTAAATCCGGGATGAAAATCGGGAAGGGAGGTGCGGACGATGGCAAAAAAGAGCAATGGGTTTTGGGATGAACTCAAAATCAGTATGACTGCACCCTTTCAGGTTTGGGAAAACGGTGTGATTTACACCGAGCGATGCAGTGCGGTACTGGATATCGGGGAAGGGTATCTGCGGTTTAAGCTGGGGAAAATCCCCTGTACCATCTGGGGAAGCGGGCTGGAGATTTTATCCTATCAGGACAATCGTCTGCTGGCACGTGGGGAGGTTGAACGGATTGATTTTGGATAGAACCCGTGAGAAGATAAATGGACTGCTGGTTGTATGCGGAATGGGAGCAGGGGTACTTTTGCTGGTACGCTCAGAGGTTGCAGCGGAAGGCGTACGCCGGGGAATCAGTCTGTGTCTGGAGACGGTCATTCCGTCGCTGTTTATCTTCATGATTTTCTGCGATCTGTTTGCCGGGCTGGGAAACGGGAATATTTTGCTGCGTCCGTTTGGGATGCTAGCGTCTGTTTACCGGCTGCCAAAGGCAACCGCGCCCGCTCTGCTTCTGGGTGTCATAGGTGGTTATCCAATCGGCGCAAGGATGGCAGCGACAATGAAACGGGAAGGAAAGCTGAACAGCCAGCAGGCCGGACGGCTTTTGACGGTTGCCTATGGAGCGAGTCCGGCTTTTATGGCAGGTGCGGGATGGTATGTTTTCGGAAACGGGAACCTGGGATTGGCACTGTGGGGCTGTCAACTTGCCGCAGGCGTGATAACAGGCATCATTCTGTCCAGGTTTTATCCGCGCGAACAGACAGAATGCAGCGTCTCTCAAAGCGGAGGACCGGGACAGTTTGTCGGCGCAGTCGTTTCAGCGGTGCGCGGAATGGGAATTATCTGTGGATTTGTCGTTGTATTTTCGGCGATTGGCAGTTATCTGAATTTACTGCCGGGTGGAATCGGACGGTGGATTACCGCCGGGATGGAAGTCAGTGTCGGGTGCAGTGCAGCAAAGGGACTTCCTTTTTATCCTGCGCTGCTCTGTGTAGCCGGATGCTGTTCACTGGGCGGCGTGTCGGTCTGGATGCAAAACGCCTGTTTTCTGCGGGGAAGCGGGATATCGATGCGGCTGTTTTTTATCAGCCGACTGGTACATCTGCCGCTCAGCCTGTTGATTACGCTGGCAGCCGACCGGATATTCAGTTTTTCGGGATGGATGGCCGGAGAGGTATTTTGCAGTTTTGGGACGGCAGTTCCGTCGATTGGAAGCGGAAATCTGGTTTCTTCGGTATTTTTGGTCGTTTGCTGTCTGATGCTCTTGCCAGGCGGGCGGAAGGTGTGTTATAATACTTCTGATTTTACGCGGTAAACGGGACTTGATCGGTCATATGCAGTCACGCTTACCGCAGACAGATGGGTGTATCTGAATCCCGGACGGATATAATGAGCTGTTCCGGCTTTTCAGACAGCCCGGGAAGGGAGACGACTGGGGAATGGCCCTGTTTGGCAAGAAAATCGAACCGTCCTGTGCCTACTGCGAGTGGGGCGTACCGGAAGAGGAAGAAGACATGGTCTTCTGCCGCAAAAAGGGCGTAGTATCCATGTCCTATTCCTGCCGGCATTTTCAGTATGCGCCGCTGCGCCGCAAACCGAAACCGGTGCCGCCGCTGCCCAAGTACAGTCCGGAGGATTTTAAGATATGAGGGAAATGATAATCGGCGCAAATGATGCCGGACAGCGGCTGGACAAATTCCTGCTCAAAGCGCTTCCTGCACTGCCGAAGACCTTGATGTATAAATTTTTGCGTACCCGTCACATCAAACTCAACGGCAAAAAGGCGGAGATCAGTACCCGCCTCTGTCCGGGAGACAAGCTGACCTTTTTTATCAGTGACGAGTTTTTTGTACAGGATTCCCAGCAGCTTTTTATGCAGGCACGTCCGGAAATACAGGTGGTCTATGAGGATGAAAACCTGCTGCTGGTCAACAAACCGTCCGGACTGATTGTCCATGAGGATGAAGGGGAATCGGTCGATACTCTTATTAACCGGGTGCTGCATTATCTGTATAAAAAGGGTGATTATCATCCGGAACAGGAAGCGTCTTTTGCTCCTGCGCTCTGCAACCGGATTGACCGCAATACTGAGGGAATTGTCATTGTCGCCAAGAATGCCGAGGCACTCCGGCTGCTCAATGCCTGTATCAGGGACAGGGAACTGCACAAGTTTTATCTCTGCCTGCTCAAAGGGGTACCGTCTCCGAGAGAAGCGACTTTGCGGCATTTTATGCGGAAGGACGAGCGGGAAAACCGTGCAATCGTCTATGACCACACCGTTCCGGGCGGCAAGACGATGGTCACCCGTTACCGGGTACTCAAAAGCTATAAAAAGATAGCGCTTGCCGAGATTGAGCTGAAGACCGGCCGTACCCATCAGATTCGTGCCCATATGGCCTATATCGGCTGTCCGCTGGTTGGAGACGGCAAGTATTCGGATAACCGCCGGGAACGTGGGCTGGGGTTTGAGAGTCAGGCGCTGTGTTCCTATAAGCTGATTTTTGATTTTAAGGAGCCGTGTGCGCTGTCTTATCTTAACGGCCGGGTGTTTACGGTGAAGTCGGTATCTTTTGCAGTTGACGAGGTGATCCGGCGTCTGGGAGATGCGCTGAACTGAGGTATAATTTTCCATACCGGTACATATGCTTTCCCGGGGAGGGAGAGAGATGGAACTGCGCAGCGGCGGACTGTTTAAGAAGGACATTCTGTGTATAGATGACGGGCGTTGTCTGGGACGCGCGGATGAACTGCTGCTGGAATACAGGACGGCAGATATTCATCATAACGAGGCTCACCCGGGGACATATCAGCCGGGCACCGCTCAGGTACAGGCGCTGGTTGTCCGGGGACGTCCGCGGCTGTTTGGACTGCTGGGACGGGAACCCGATCTGCTGATTGATTGGAGTGATGTGCTGGTAATCGGAGAAGATGCGATTCTGATACATGGCCGGGGACGGGAAGTCGATGGCGGCGGAGGACTGTTTGGTACACATCCTTTTCGGGAACAGTTTGCGGAAAAGCTGCCGCATTCCTGAGACGGTTTTCGCATACAGAAAAAGAGAATACCAGTAAAAAAGACAGATTGTGATTTGATATCACGGTCTGTCTTTTTTTGTTGCCGGAAACTTTTTCAAAACTGTTCTTCCGCTTTCGTATATATCATATATATGGGTATTGCCGCCGGAAAACGGTCACCGGACAGGATAATTTTTTGCGGTTCTAACCGGACAGCCTGGGGCATATGATGGGGACAGAAAGGTCACCGAAAGGACGTGTGAGAAATGCGGCTGGACGAATTTATCCGGAGCTGCCTTCCCGCCTCGGTATCGCTGGCGGTAGAGCGTGCGGAAAGAAGAACACTATATGAGCTGAGACTGCGTGCAGGACAGCCTGTGCAGTGGATTGGCAGTGAAACCGGCTGGCTTGCCGGGAACGGCAGACTGCTTCCGGTTCCGGACGGCGGACTGGTCACCACGCAGGCAATGCTGGAAGAAACGCTGTTCCGTGCGACCGGACGTTCCATGCAAAGTGCGATGGAAAGCATCTGCAAAGGGTATGTCTCACTGCCGGGAGGCGGCAGACTGGGAGTTGCCGGTACAGCCTCGATAGGAGACGGGCAGGTTTTGGCGGTACATACAATCTCGACTTTGTGTTTCCGCTTTCCCGGATATATCCCCGATGCGGCTGACCGGCTGCTTGAACAGATGACTTTTCCATCCTCGCTGCTGATCGCGGGACCACCCATGAGTGGGAAAACAACCGTTTTGCGGGCACTGATCGGCAGGCTGGCTCGGGGAATGCGGCTGACCGTTCTGGACGAGCGTGGGGAACTGACACCGTTGCCCGATGGAGCGGTCAGCGCCGATCTGCTGACCGGGTATCCGAAGGCAGAAGCGATGATGCTTGCGGTACGGTCGCTTTCGCCGGAGTTGATGATCTGTGATGAGCTTTCACCACGGGAAGCGGAAGCGGTATCTGCTTCATTGTATGGTGGTGTACCACTGGTCGCGACTGTCCATGCGGGGAGTATCGAGGAACTTTTGCGGCGGGAATGGACGGCACGGTTATTGCGGGAGGGCGCATTTGAGAAGGTTGTTTTGCTGACGGGACTGGGAAAAATGGGGGAGTTGCTGGATGGATATGCTCTCGGTACGTCTGGTAGCCGGTATCTGTCTGACCCTGTTCGGAGCAGGGATGGGAATGCGTGCTTCGGAAAAGCTGACCCGAAGGGTAGAACAACTGGGAGAGATGATCCGGCTGTGTGTCCGGCTGGAGGGACTGCTGGCACTGCGGCTGCCTACCGGTATTATTACCGGGATGCTGACGGGAGAAGGACTGCTGCCGGCGGATAATCAGTGGGATGGACTGGGCGCAGACAGTCCGCAGCCGGAACGGGAAATCTGCCGTCGCCTGGCAGAAATGATCGGTCATGGTGACGCACAGAGTCAGTCGGCATCCGTTCGGATTGCAGCCGAGCAGCTGCGTGGGCTGCAGCAGACGGCCCGAATGGAAGCGCAGGGAAAAGGAAAGCTGATGATGGCGCTTGGAACACTGGCCGGGATGCTGTGCGCGGTGCTCTGTATCTGAAAGGACACACAAAAGAAAGGAATGGTCGGCAAAGATGGATGTAGATCTGATTTTCCGCATCGCCGCAATTGGAATTATCGTCGCGGTACTGACCCAGGTTCTGATTCGTTCAGGGCGTGAGGAGCAGGCGATGATGACAACGCTTGCCGGGCTGATTGTGGTGCTGGGGATGCTGGTAAAGGAGATCAGCGGGCTGTTCGGGACGATTCAGCAGCTGTTCGGACTGTACTGACGGAGGATATGCAGAGAAAGGACAGGCAAATGGAACAGTTTGGTTCGCTGATTGCGGCGGCAGTGGTGCTGACGGTGATTACGCTGCTGCTGAAAAACTGGAAGCCGGAATATGCGATGCTGCTCTCGGTCGGATGTATGGTACTGTTTACCGGGTGGACGGTACTGCGGATGATACCGGTGTTTTCAACCATCGGTTCACTGGCTGAGAATGCGGGCGTCGAGACGGTATACATAAAAATCCTGCTTCGCTGTCTGGGAATCAGCCTGCTTTCCGAGATCGGCGAGAGTTTATGCCGGGAGGCGGGACAGGTTTCGGCGGCTTCCCAGATCAGCCTTGCGGGAAAGGTGCTGATTCTGGAAAGCTGTATGCCGGTTTACCGCAAGCTGCTTGAACTGTCGCTGTCACTGATGGAATGAGCAAAGGAGGGGACGCAGGTGTTCAGAAAACTGGCAGCGGTGGTGATACTATCGCTGGCTGTGCTGCTGGCCTTTCCGATGGCAGGATACGCAGAAGGGGAGACAGACGAGATGATCGAGCAGCAGATGGAGGAAAGCGGCTATTATTCGCTGTTTTCCCTTCTGCCGCCTGAAGCGGAAGGTTCGATTGCCGATGGTTTTGAACCGGAAGATCTGGACGAACTGACGATACCGGGACTGCTTGAAAAAGGATGGGAGATGGTTTGCAGTAAGGGTGCAGCGCCATTGCGCCTGCTGGCGTGTTCACTCGGGGTGACAGTACTGTCTTCACTGTTGGGAAGTTTTAACAAAAGTCCGGCCTGCCGTTCGGTTACAACGTTGACGCTGGCTGTGCTGCTGGCGGAAATGGTGGTCAGTGCGGTACGGGATACAGCGGCACTGGTCAAGGGATTATCGGCTTTTATGCTGTCCTTTTTGCCGGTATTTGCCGCGTCGGCAGCGGCAGCCGGAAAACCGGCATCTTCTGTCGTGTGGTATGGGACTACACTGTCGGCAATTGAGATTTTTTCGGCGGCAGTGGACGGGCTGGTTGTACCGCTGATGATGATTTTTCTCGGGCTGTCATTTGCGGGCGTTGCAGCACCTGATTTGCATGCGGGTGCGCTGATTCGATCGGTGCGCAGTCTGGCACTTTGGATACTGTCACTATGTCTGACGGTATTCCTTGCACTCTTGACCATCAAAACCCGTATCAGCGGAGTGTCGGACGGAGTGACGCTCAAGACGGCAAAGTTTTTGCTCAGTTCAGCCGTTCCGGTCGTCGGCAGTGCGGTCGGGGACGCATGGTCAGCAGTCAGCGGCTGTCTGACGCTGGTCAAAAGTACGATTGGAATTTTTGGGATACTGGTACTGGCAGTCGTCTTTTTACCGCAGATCATTTATCTTGGTTTGCTGACTGGTGCATTGAATCTGGGCGCAGCTGCGGCGGATACCCTGTCAGAGAGCAGTCCGGCAGAGGTGATGCGGGTCAGTTCTGCCGCGATATCGATTATGCTGGCAATTCTGATCTGTTATGCGGTCATGATTCTGGGAGCGCTGGCAATGGTATTGCTGGCCGGAAGTTAGGAGGCATGGGGTGGAACAGCTCAAACTGACTGCCGCGGCGCTGTGCGCGACGATGGTTCTCAGTGCGGTCATCCTGATGCTGACGCCGGAGCGGGAAAACGGGATGATGCGTTTTGCGGTACGGATTTTTTTCCTGTTATCGATTTTATTGCCGGTGATAACGCTGGATGCGGACGATTTTACATTACCCGATACAGTGTTGGAGCAGCCGGAAGGAGACCTTGGAGAACTGGCACAGCAGCAGCTGGAATCGGCGGCAAAACAGCTTTTGTGCCAGAAAGCGGAGGCGATTCTGGAAAGTCACGGCGTGGAAGACGCAAAAGTTGAGATGGAGATTCATATTGACGGAGAAGACAGCATATCTATTACCAGTCTGCGGATACTGATTGACCAGCAGCAGCTTGCCTCCGCGCTTGCGGCGACAGCAAGCCTGAATGAAAGTTTTGGAGTAACCGCGACGCTGGTGACAACGGAGAATGAAGATGATGGAAAAGATAAAGAATCTGCTGACAGCTAAAAAACCCTGGCTGTTGTTTGTACTGGGCCTTGCGGGAATCGGACTGATCTTTCTGTCCTCATTCTTTCCGGAGACAGAGCCGGAACCAGTGACAGATACCTCCGACCCGACCGCCGGAATTGAGCAGCGGCTGGAAGAAACCATTTCCCGCATTCAGGGCGCGGGAGAGACACATGTCATGGTAACACTTGCGGATACCGGCAGCAGGGTGTATCTTTCAGAAGAGGAGGAAAGAGAGGAATATGCAGACGGAGACGTCAGCAGCCGGGAAAAGACAGAGCACTATATCACATCAGGCGGCGGAGCAGTGGTCGTTTCCGAGCAGCTGCCTGCGGTGACAGGAGTGGCGGTGGTATGTGAGGGAGGGGATCTGGCAAAGGTGCAAAGTGATGTTTATGAGGTGATCTATGCGTTGTACGGGCTGTCAACATCCCGTGTGACCATAGAAAAGATGCAGTGAAAGGGTGGCGCTGATTATGAAAATGAGTGTAATTCTTGGCAAGAAACAGATTGTACTGGCGAGCCTTGTAACGATACTGGGCATTGCGGTTTACCTGAACTACGTGTTCACCGATACCGGGAACTTTGATCTGCTGACCGCTTCTCAGACCAGTTCTTCCGAGACAGAAAATTATGGCGAAGCACAGCTGACCGGTGCGGAACCGGTAGAGGGGACTGCCGACGAAACCACTGCCGAAACAACCGCAGAAACTGAAAATGATTATTTTACATCTGCACGTCTGGAACGCCGCAAAGCAAGAGATGAGGCAATCGAAACCCTTGCACAGACGCTGGGTGCTGAAGAAATGACCGATGACGAAAAAGAGCTGGCAGCAGAAAAGGCTCTTGCAGTATCTGCTCAGATTGAGAGCGAAAACAAGATCGAAACATTGGTGAAAGCAAAGGGCTTTGCCGAGTGTCTTGCTTATGTAGATGCCGACTCGGCCCGTGTCATTGTACGTACCGATGGACTGACTGCTGAGACCGCAAACCAGATCAAAAATATTATTATTGAAGAAACCGGACTGTCTGCGGAAAATGTTTCGGTCGGAGAGGTTGGACTGGAAGAATAAAGCGTAGTTTTAACCCCTGAAGCAGGTTGAAAAACGGAAAATATGCTGTAAAACGGCTGCTGTATTCCTGAAAAAGAATACGGCAGCCGTTTTATGTTCAGGGGAAAAATATTCACTTTTTATCAATATGCAAAAAATTATACAAACCTGTTGTTTATTTGTGCGAATGGTGTTATAATAACTTTGTAACGGTTTGCGCCCGGGTGATGGACGCAGACGAATTTCTGGACAGGAGGAATCTGCATGCAGCCGAAAGAAAACCCAATCACATCCAATATCAAAATTTCGGAAGGGGTACTGGAGACCATCGTCAAGACGGTAGTCGGAGAAATCCCGGGAGTCGCCCGTCTTTCCACCCGCAGCAGCAGCCCGATTGATCGGCTGTTTGACCGGCCGTCCGCACACCGCGTAGTCGGACGTGTAGAAGGCGATGCTGCCGCGATTGATATTTCGGTTGTGCTTTCCCGCGGATATAAAATGAAGAAAGTCTGCTCCCAGATTCAGGAGAAGGTCAAGGAAGCTATTCAGGATATGACCGGAATCGCTGTCAGCCGTGTAAATGTATATGTAGTCGATATTGTTGCGGCGAGCGCTGAATAAACGGCAGAGAGAACAGATATTTTCCTTCCCTTAGGAAAGATGAATGGGAATGTTGGAAAAGAAAGGAATATATTGTACAATGAAAAAGCTGACCAGACATCAGATGAGAGAAAACGCGTTTATTCTGGTATTTGAACGGATATTCAACGACGACAGCCCGAGTGAACTTCTGGAAACAGCCAAAGAAAACGAGGAACTGGAAATCACGCCTGAGGTTGAAGCAATGTTTTTGGGTGTCGTGCGTTATCAGGAACCGATTGATGAACTGATTTCCGCTAATCTGAAAAAATGGAAGATGGAACGTATTTCCAAGGTATCACTGGCGATTCTGCGGCTGGGTGTATATGAGATTGTATACAGTGATGACGTAGAGGATGATATTGTTGTCAGCGAATGTGTAAAACTGGCTGGTGATTTTGCTTATGAGGAAGACGTGTCGTTTATCAACGGCGTACTGGGCAGTATTGTCCGTGGAATTGACGCAGCAGCTTCGGAGATGGCAGACTGATGAGTGTATATCTCGGCATCGACACCTCCAATTATACGACCTCGACTGCACTTTTTGACAGTGACGCATGGAAGTTGGGGCAGCAGGCGGTGAAGATGGAAAAAGAGCTGCTGCCTACAGCGCTCGGTGCACTCGGTCTTCGGCAGAGTGACGCGGTATTTGCACATGTGCAGCAGCTGGGCGGACTGGCTGCCCGTCTTTTTGAAGAGGGTGCGCCGGAATTATCGGGAGTAGGTGTTTCGATTTTTCCAAGACGTGCGGAAGGATCGTATATGCCCTGTTTCCTGGTTGGGCAGATGAGTGCGCAGCTGGTATCTTCTGCGATGGGTGTGCCGATGTATACCTTTTCTCATCAGGAAGGGCATATTGCGGCAGCCCTTTATTCTGCCGGACGGCTGGACTTAATAAAGGAACGGTTTATCGCCTTTCATCTTTCGGGCGGCACGACAGATGCACTGTTGGTTGAACCGGGAGAACCGTTTTTTAAGATTACGCCGGTTGCCCGTTCACTGGATTTAAAAGCAGGACAGGCTGTTGACCGGGTTGGACTGATGCTGGGATTAAAATTCCCGTGCGGACCGCAGCTGACCGAACTGGCACTGCGGTGCGAGGAAAAGATTAAAGTCCGTCCGACAATGAAAGGTGCTGACTGCTGTCTCTCGGGTATCGAAAACCGCTGTCAAAAGCTGCTGGATGAGGGAAAGGCGCCGGAATATATCGCATTGTATTGCCTGAAATCGATTGAAGCAGCGCTGGATGGAATGACCCGTGCACTGATCGAAAAGTATGGTGAACTGCCGCTTTTGTATGCCGGCGGTGTGATGTCCAACGTCATTATCCGTCAGCAGTTTGAGTCGAGATATGGCGGCATTTTTGCCGAGCCGCAGTTTTCTTCTGACAATGCGGCAGGAATCGCGGTGCTGGCTGCTCTGGCGGCAGGTGAGGATATCTGCCGGGAAAGGAAAGCGGATTGAATCAGATTCTGACTGTCTCCCAGATCAATGGATATCTCAAGGGGCTGCTGGATGAAGATGTGCAGCTCAAAAGCATTTATATCCGTGGGGAGATTTCCAATTTTACCAACCACCTGCGGACAGGTCATTTTTATTTTACATTGAAGGACGCACGCACTTCCATTAAGGCAGTAATGTTTAAATGGAATGCATCCCGTCTGCGTTTTTTGCCGCAAAACGGGATGAGCGTGATTATTTTTGGCAGTGTCCAGCTGTTTGAACGGGACGGTATCTGTCAGATTATCTGTGCGGATATGCAGCCGGATGGTCTGGGCGCGCTGTATATGGCGTTTGAACAGCTGAAAGAACGGCTGGGACGGGAAGGTCTTTTTGACCAGAGCCATAAAAAGCCGCTGCCGTCTTATCCGCAGAAAATAGCGGTGGTGACCGCAAAGACAGGTGCCGCTTTGCAGGATATTATCCATATTCTGTCCCGACGCTGGCCATTGGGAGAACTGATTCTTTGTCCGGCACTGGTTCAGGGAGAGAATGCGCCTGCTTCGATTGTATCGGCACTCCAGGTAGCGGAAAGGGTTTCTCCGGATGTAATCATCGTCGGACGCGGCGGTGGTTCACTGGAAGATCTGTGGGCGTTTAATGATGAACGGGTCGCAAGGGCCATTTATGATTGCCGGATACCGGTTATTTCGGCTGTCGGGCATGAGACGGATGTGACCATCTGTGATCTGGTGGCGGATCTGCGTGCGCCGACACCATCTGCGGCAGCTGAGCTGTGTGCACCGGATATCAGCGTACTGCGGCGGGAAGTGGCAGAGATTGCCGAAAGCCTTGATCGCTGTCTTTCTGACCGGATTCGGCTGGAAGAGGCGAAGGTAAATGGATACCAGAGAAGGCTGTCGGTTTCGTCTCCTGCTATTCAGCTGGAACGCCGGATGGAAAAACTTGAAAACCTGAAAAAAAGGATGCAGACAGCTGTTCAGACGTTGGAAGCGGCTGCATCCTCTCGATATATGGCGGCAGCTTACCGGCTGAAAGCCCATTCACCGGAAGGTAAAATCCGGGAAGGTGAAAACCGGCTGACTGCGGCTGCGGCGAATTTGCAGACGGCAATGGCAATCCGGCTGGAAAGAGCAGAACGGCAGCTGAGCGGAAATGCTGCCCGTCTGGAAGACCTCAGCCCGATGCGGGTACTTGCAAGGGGATATACCCTGACGATGGATGACGGCGGGATGCCAGTCAGCCTGCATACATTGCATCCGGGTGACCGGCTGGTAACCCGTTTTGCGGATGGAACAGCGGAAAGTATTGTTTCATCGGTCAACCGTGGCCAGTCCGATTGAAGAAAGGAAACAGTTTATGGCTTCAAAGAAGAATCCGACATTTGAACAGGCGCTGACCCGGCTGGAAGAGATTGCTGCCGGGCTGGAAGATGGGAGCATGTCGCTTGAGGAGTCTCTCAAGGCATATGAGGAAGGTGTTTCTCTGGTGCGGCTGTGCCAGAAAACGCTGGAGAATGCAAAGCTCCGTCTTCGTGAGCAGTCTGAACCGGAAGAGCTGCCGGAGAACCCGGACGGCCAGCAGCTGGAACTGTAACCGGACAGACCAGCGGCAAACAGAAAACAGGGCGCTGGGAATCAGTGCCGGAAAGGGTTGAGATACGACCATGCATCAACAATTTGAAGAATACTTGCAGGCGATAGAGGAAACCCTCGCCGGATATCTGAAAGTCCCCTGTGAACCTGGACGGGTGCTGGAAGCGATGGGCTACTCGGCATTTGCGGGTGGTAAACGTATCCGGCCGATACTGACGCTGGAATTTACCCGGCTGTGCGGCGGCGACTGGAGAAAGGCGCTTCCGTTTGCAGCTGGAGTCGAGATGGTACAAACCTATTCGCTGATTCATGATGACCTGCCGTGCATGGATGATGATGATATGCGGCGCGGACGGCCGTCTTGCCATATTGCTTATGGAGAAGCGACTGCGTTGCTGGCAGGAGACGGACTGCTGACGATGGCATTTGAGGCGATTGCAGATGCACAGCTGCCGCCTGACCGGGTGGTAAAAGCTGTCGGGATTCTGGCAAATGGGATTGGCGTACAGGGAATGATCGGCGGACAGGAAATGGACCTTGAAAATGAAGGTGCAATCAGCCTGCCGCTGGATACAGTTCGCAAAACCAATGAAAAAAAGACATCAGCGCTTTTATCTGCTGCCTGTCGGATGGGTGTTGCCGCAGCTGGCGGCACCGAAGAACAGTTTGCAGCTGCCGACCGGTTTGCGCGTAATTTTGGGCTGGCGTTTCAGGTGATCGACGATATACTTGACCTGACTGCGGATGCAGCCGTACTGGGAAAACCGGTTGGAAGCGATATTGCAAACGAAAAGGTGACCTATCCGTCCATTCTGGGACTGGAAGGTGCACGGGAATACGCCTGCCGGTATACGGCTGAGGCGATTGATGCAGTCGGGATTTTTGCCGAAAAGGATATACTGGCAGATTATACCCGTGGGCTGCTTGACCGGATCAGATGATAAAGGAGGAAATCGGTTTGTTCAACGATCTGTTGTCCAATACGGTATTGTGGATTGCCGTAGCCTGCTGGGCAGCCGCACAGGTGCTCAAGCTGATCCTGTATTCCATCCACAGCGGCAAACTGGAAATTGAACGGCTCTTTGGTGCCGGTGGTATGCCGTCGTCCCATACTTCGACTGTCTGTGGTTTGACGGTAGGAGTTGCGCGTATTTACGGGCTTTCGTCGCCGCTGTTTACCCTGTCGCTGGTGCTGGCGTGTATCGTCATGTATGACGCGACCGGAGTACGCCGTGCGGCAGGCGAACATGCAAAGGTACTTAACCAGCTGCTATTTTCGGACGGTGAGTCGATGACGCCGTCCCAGAAAGCGCTCAAGGAATTTCTGGGGCATACGCCGCTGGAGGTACTGGGAGGCGCAGTGCTGGGTGTAGTTCTCGGCCTGGTTATGCCGGTATAAAATAAACGTAAGGAAGTATTACATGGAGCATTATCCAATACTGGACCGCATCCAGTCTCCGTCTGATCTGCGGACACTGGGTGACTGGGAAGTCGGCAGGCTCTGTTATGAAATCCGCCAGTTTTTGATTGAGCATGTATCCCGGACAGGAGGCCATCTGGCTTCCAATCTGGGGGCGGTTGAACTGACCGTCGCACTGCATCGGGTGTTTGATTCTCCGAAAGACTCGATTGTCTGGGATGTCGGGCACCAGAGTTATACCCATAAGATTCTGACCGGGCGAAAGGAACAGTTTTCCACCCTTCGTCAGAGAAACGGGTTGTCCGGTTTTCCGAAACCGGAGGAGAGTGTCCACGACGCATTTGTCGCCGGACACGCTTCCACTTCCATCAGTGCGGCATATGGGATTGCCTGTGCCAACAAGATGAGCGGAAATGACCGTACAGCTGTAGCGGTGGTCGGTGACGGAGCGTTTACCGGCGGAATGATTTATGAAGCGATCAATAATGCCGGGCGGAGCAATGTCCGGCTGGTCATTGTTCTCAATCATAATGATATGTCCATTTCCCGGAATGTTGGAGCATTTGCCCGGTACCTTTCGACGATACGGGCAAAGCCCGGATATCTGCATGTCAAACAGCATGTGGAATCGGTTCTGGATCATCTGCCATTGGTGGGCAGACCACTGAAAAGGGCATTACGGTCTTCAAAATCGATACTCAAGTATATTCTGTTTCATAATACCTTTTTTGAAGAGATGGGGCTGGAATATTTTGGCCCGGTAGATGGACACAACATTCAGGAGCTTGAACAGGTACTGCGCCGTGCAAAGGCACTTAAACGGCCGGCAGTGGTACAGGTAGAGACGGTGAAAGGCAAGGGGTATACCTTTGCAGAACGCAATCCGCCTGCTTATCATGGAGTCAGTCAGTTTGATATTCAGACCGGGTCTCCGGATGGAGAACCGGCTCCGGCCTGCAACAGCTTTTCGGCTGTATTCGGTGCGGAGATGGTCAAACTGGGCCAGAATCCAAAAGTCTGTGCGATTACCGCTGCCATGGCGGTCGGAACCGGGCTGGACCCGTTTTCCAAAGCCTGCCGCAGCCGTTTTTTTGATGTCGGGATTGCGGAGGAGCACGCAGTAACTTTTGCGGCCGGACTTGCGGTCAAGGGATTTATTCCGGTGTTTGCGGTTTATTCTACCTTTTTCCAGCGCTGCTTTGACCAGGTATTGCATGACGCGGCGCTTGAGCGGACGCATATTGTGCTGGCTATTGACCGTGCCGGGATTGTCGGCGATGACGGCGATACCCATCAGGGAATATTTGATATATCGCTGCTGACCGCAATGCCGGAAATTACGATTTATTCACCTGCGACTTTTGACCAGCTGCGTTCCGATATCCGGCGGGCGTTGTTTGAAGATACCGGCGTTGTCGCTGTGCGGTATCCGCGCGGAGGCGAAAGCCCATGTCATTGTACATTGGGACCGGAAGAAGATGACGTCTGGCTGGATGGTACCGGACTGACCGCAATCAGTTACGGGCGGACGGCATCGGCACTTTATGAAGCGGTGCAGGAGATGGAGCAGCCGCCGGAAGTGGTACTGCTCAACCGTATCTGGCCGTTTTCAGAGGAACTGGTCCGGGTGCTGGCAAGGAGAAAACATATCCTGTTCTTTGAAGAATCGGTGCAGAGCGGCAGTATTGCCGAACATCTGCTGACCGCGCTGGTAAAGGCAGGATTTGATGGCAAATATGAAATGGTAACGCTGCCCGACGGCTTTATCCGTCAGTGCAGTATCCCGTGGGCACTGGAAGAATATGGTCTTTCCGCTGAGGCAATTGGCCGGAAGTTGCGGGAGGCATCCGGGGAAAATGCCGGAGATAGCCAGGAAGAAGAGAAAGGACGGTGAGATGATGGCACGCCGATTGGATGCAGCAATGGCTGCAATGGGGTTGGTTCCCAGCCGGGAACAGGCAGCCCGACTGATTCGTGACGGACAGGTTATGGTGAACGGTGTCGTCACAAATCGTCCGAGTACGCAGATTGACGAGGATGCAAAAGTAGAGATTACCGGCGGTCAGCTGCCGTTTGTCAGCCGTGGCGGACTTAAATTACAGCGTGCACTGGAAGTTTTCCCGGTGCATCTGGATGGATATGTCTGTGCAGATATCGGAGCGTCAACCGGAGGGTTCACCGACTGTATGCTGCAGCATGGCGCGGTGAAGGTTTATGCGATTGACGTTGGAACCGGTCAGCTGCATCCCAGTCTGCTGGAAGATGCCAGGGTGGTCAATATGGAAAAAACCAATATCCGGGATCTGCCGCCGGACGCCATTCAGCCGCTGGATTTTGTTTCGACCGATGTGTCCTTTATCTCGCTGAAACATGTCCTGCCGGTCATTTACCGGCTGCTGAAAGAGGGCGGAGAAGCGGTCGTACTGGTTAAACCGCAGTTTGAAGCGGGACGCGGCAATGTCGGTAAAAAAGGCGTTGTCCGTGACCCCAAGATTCATTTGCAGGTTTTGCGGGATGTTTTGCGGTATGCCGCCGAGTCCGGGCTGGGAGTAACCGGCGCGGATTATTCTCCGGTACGCGGGCCGGAGGGTAATATCGAGTACTTATATCTGCTCAGAAAAGATCTGCCTGCGTCGGTCGGTGATAATGCACTGCAGCAGCTGGTGACCGCTGCTCATCAGGCACTCGACCGCAGATGAGAAAAGGATGTGACCCATGAAGCTGTTATTGCTTCCCAATACCGATAAGCCGCATGTTTTTTCCTGTATTGCCCGGCTGACCAGGACACAGTTTTCCCAGCCGGTTGAATTTCTGATGGAAGACAGGCTGTCCGACCGCTGCGTCGGATGCACCAATATGCGGTTCGGTTCACTGGAAGAACTGATGAAAGAATGTGACGTCTGCGTCGCGGTCGGCGGAGACGGAACAATCATACATGGCGGAAAAATCGCTGCCTGTCATAACAGGCCGGTATTGGGCATCAATCTTGGGCATCTGGGATTTCTGGCTACACTGGAAAGCGATCAGCTGGAACGGATTGACCGGTTGCTGACAGGGGAGTATACGACTGAAAAGCGGATGATGCTCCGTGTCACACTGGAAACACCGTCCGGGAGCCGCAGCTGGCAGGCAATGAATGATGCTGTCCTGTCAAAAGGCGGACCGCTTAACCGGATGATCGGGATGAGCGTTGAAAACCGTATGCGGATGGTAGGAAGCTACCGTGCGGACGGCCTGATTTTTTCAACGCCGACCGGTTCAACTGCCTATGCGATGTCAGCAGGCGGGCCGATTATCGACCCGGCGATCAACTGTATCGCCATGACGCCGCTGTCACCTCATTCGTTGTTTTCACGGCCGATTGTCTTTGATGATGAAAGTAAATTGGGTATCTGCCTGTCGGAAGCGGATGCGAAAGCGTATCTGACGATAGATGGGGAAGAAAGTGTGCCGGTATGGCCGCGCGACCGGCTGCATATTGAAAAGAGTGAAATCGCGGTAACACTGATTAATCTGACAGGAAAATCGTTTTACGATGTATTGAATGAAAAGCTGATCTGGCGCAGCAGAAAATAAAGAGAAAGGATCATCAGCTATGTCTCTCAAATCCGTTCGTCTGCAAAAAATTCTGGAGCTGATTGAAAAAAACCGAATTGATACCCAGGAACAGTTACAGCAGCTGCTCCGGGATCAGGAAAATATCCAGACAACTCAGGCCACCATTTCCCGGGACATTAAGGAACTTGGACTGGTCAAGATTTCCGACGGTGAAGGCAATTATTATTATGCTTATGGCCGCCGGGACCGCGGTAACCTTGAGAAAAAGTACCACGCTGTATTCATGCAATCACTGCTCAGCGTAGACTATGCAGGACACATTACCTGTATCCGGTGTCATACCGGTATGGCGAATGCGGCCTGTGCAGCGCTGGACACGATGGGCTTTGAAGGTGTGGTCGGAACCCTTGCAGGGGACGATACCATTTTTGTTCTGATGCGCGGCGAGGATCAGGCTGAGGCGCTTGCTGCACAGATTACCGCGATACTGGATAAGCACTAAGGAGGGCAGCAGATGCTGTGCCAGCTGTATATCGAGAACCTTGCCGTGATTGAAAAGGCGTCGATTGATTTTTCATCGGGCCTGACGGTATTTACCGGTGAAACCGGGGCAGGGAAATCGATTGTAATTGATGCGATCAATGCCTGTTTGGGGCAGCGTGTCGGACGGGAAATTGTCCGGACGGGTGCCAAAAAGGCTTTGGTGATAGCCTCCTTTAACGGGATACCCCAGGTGGTCCGGTCTATTTTGGAGAAAAACGGATACCCGGACGAGGACGAAAGTCTGATAGTCCAACGGGAAATCTCAGCAGAAGGCGGGTCGACTGTCCGGATTAGCGGACGGCCGGCGACGGTTGCATTGCTGCGTGATATTGGTCAGTACCTGATTAATATCCACGGGCAGCATGATAACCAGATTCTGCTTTCTGCCGAGCGTCATCTTTCCATCATCGATGCGTTCGGTGAACTGGAACCGATGGCGCAGGAATATCGGGAGGAATTTGAAAAGCTGCGAAAGCTTCTCCGGCAGATGAAGAGTTTATCGGTCGGAGAGGATGAAAAAAAGAGACGTACAGAGCTGCTTAAGCTTGAGATTGATGAAATCGAAAAGGCTAAGCTGTCTCCACGTCTGGAGGAGATGCTCACCGAAAAAGCAAGGCAGCTGCGGGAAAGCGAAAAGGTTGCAGGAGCGCTTGGCGAAGCCTGTCGGGCGCTGGAGGGAATGGAAGAAATTCCCGGAGCCTGTGACCTGCTGACCGATGCGGCGGCCGCGCTGGATGGGCTGCGGGCGATTCCGGAGTTTGCCGGGAAAGCGGAGGCGCTGGAAAATCTGCGGATTGAACTTGCGGAGATTGCTTCGGAACTGAACGAAAGTTTACAGGCAATTTCGTTTGATCCGTCAGAAGCGGAAGCGATTGAACGTCGTCTGCGGCAGATTTCCAGACTGAAATCCCGTTACGGAGGCAGTGTGGAGGAGATTCTTGCGCACTGTAAAAAGGCACGGGAAGAACTGGAAGGCATGTCCTCTCAAAAAGAAAACCTTCTGAAGGTCACACGGGCAGCGCGTACCCAGAAGGAAAAGACTGTTGCACTTGCCAACAGTCTGACGGAGGCGCGGATTGACGCAGCAGTCCGTTTTGCAGGGACAATTGAGGAGGAAGCCCGTTCGCTGGAAATGCCCAACCTGCGGGTTGAGACTTCGTTTGCCCCCTGTAAACTGTGCAGCATCGGCAATCATTCTGCTGAACTGCTGCTTTCTGCAAACCTGGGCGAACCACCGCGGCCGATTGCAAAAATCGCATCGGGTGGCGAGCTTTCCAGAATCATGCTGGCGATTAAAAGTGCGCTGGCAGATAAGGATAATATTGACACCCTGATCTTTGACGAGATTGACACCGGTGTCAGTGGAAAGGCCGCGCAGAAGATTGGCAGAAAACTTCAGATGATTGCATCCCACCGGCAGGTAATCTGCGTTACCCATTCAGCGCAGATTGCGGCACTTGCAGATCAGCAGATGCTGATTCGGAAGTCGACTGCTGAGGGGCGCACCTATACCGAGGTGCTGCCGATTGAAGGTGAAGCGAGAGTGGAAGAGGTTGCAAGAATCTTTTCGACTGATCGCGTTACCGAACTGATGCTCCAGACTGCCCGGAGCATGCTGGAAGAGGGAAAACGGGTGCCGGATGCCTGAATCGCCCTCTTGCTGAGATAACCATACACGCGCAGTTTTCGGGCGACAGGATGTGATGTCCTGACTGTCCAATCCGGCTGTGCCTTCCATGTAAAGGAGAGAAAATTACTTGGATAACCCGCTTTTGCCGATAAGTATTATCATCTGTCTGGCTTTGTCCGCTTATTTTTCAGCGACAGAAACCGCCATTTCCAGCGTCAGCCGTCCGCGGCTGAAAGCAATTGAAGAATCGGGCGATGCCCGCGCCAAAACAGCGCTCAGAGTAACCGAGCGGTATGATGACGCGCTGTCCGCGCTTCTGATCGGTAACAACATCGTAAACATTGCTGCGTCGTCAATCGGTACTATTGTATGTATCGATATCTTTGGTGAGAGCCTGGGCGCACTTGCCTCGACGATTATCATGACCCTGTTGGTTCTGACCTTTGGTGAGATTCTGCCGAAATCAATGGCAAAGGAAAATTCTGAAACGATCGCCCTGCTGGCATGTGGCCCGCTGTCGGTACTGATGAAGGTACTGAAGCCGCTGATCTGGCTGTTTGTCCAGGTGAAGAAACTGGTCATTGGGCGTTTCCACAAGCAGGATACTCCGACCGTCACTGAAGAGGAACTGCGGTACATCATTGAAGAGACAGTTGACGAAGGCGTACTGGAAGAACACGAAAGTGAACTGATTCAGTCGGCGCTGGAGTTCAATGATACTACGGCGAGCGAAATTCTGACGCCCCGTGTCGATGTCGTTGGCATCGATGTGGAGTCAACCCCGCAGGAAGTTGCCGGCGTTTTTCTGTCGGAACGTTATTCCCGTCTGGTCGTATACGAGAAATCGATCGATTCTATTATTGGTATCATTACACTGAAAGACTTTTTCTCTGCTTATCTGCAAGACCCGAACTTTGACCTGCGTACGATTATGCAGGAAGTCATGTTTGTTCCGCCCGGAAAACCGGTTTATGGACTGCTTAAAGAACTGCAAAAGCAAAAAGCGCAGATTGCAGTAGTTGTTGACCAGTACGGCGGCACGCTCGGCGTAGTTTCTCTGGAAGACATTCTCGAGGAACTGGTCGGTGAGATTTGGGATGAGGATGAGGAAAATGTCAGCTTGTGTACAGCGGTCGGTGACGGCGTATGGCAGGCGGCCGGTGAGACACATGTGGATGATCTGCTTGAGCAGATTGCGCCGGATGTGACACTGGAAGAAGACCATCCGACCACCCTGAGTGGATGGATTGTAGATCAGATCGAAAGAATTCCGGAAGCAGGCGAAAGTTTTGAACTCAATGGGCTTTCGATTAAAGTTCTTGCGATGGATGAGCATGTTATCAAACGGGTGGAAATCCGTGTTCCGCAGAAAGCTGAGAGCAAAGAAGAATAATCTTATTGCCGGATGACAGCTTCTGTGTCGTTATTTATCTGGTAAATTATAGAAAATTCCGGATTCGGTATCAAAATGATGCCGAATTTGGAATTTTTTTCTTTTCTGCTGCAACATTTTTGATTTCTGGTGTGTATTTGATATAGATTCCAACAAAAAGGAGTAGATGAATCATGTTAAAAAGAAAAATTATCGCAATCGCACTTACCGCCGCTCTTGTTTCCTCTTTTGCACTTCCTGTAGTTGCAGCTGATACTTCTTCTGCGAGCGTTCCTGCTCAGGAAGAAGTTCAGGAACTCCCCGACAGCTACCTTTATTATGGTGTTGTCAAGGAAATCAGAACGGATGAAAATGGAAATATCACGCAGATTCTCATGGATTCCGAGCGGTATGGCGAACTGGTCGCACTGATTTCGGAAGAAACTGTCTGGGTCGACAGCGGTCATCAGCGGGCAAGTGATCCTTCTGATCTGAAGGTCGGTGAAGGAATCTATGTTTTCCACAGCCCGATTCAGACCATGTCTCTGCCGCCTCAGTCTCCGGCATTTGCTATTGTCCGTGACATTCCGATGGATGCAGGATGCGCACAGTACCACGAGATTGAAGAAGTTACCGAAAGAGAAGACGGTAAACTTCAGATCACCACCAGCAATGGTGGACTGTACCTGATTGCTGATGAGGATACAAAAGTTGTATCCTATGACGGTGAGGAAGATGCCAGCCTGGATGACCTCAAGCCTGGCGATCATGCGATGTTCTGGTACGGTATGGTAGCAACTTCCTATCCTGGTCAGGCATACCCCAATACGGTTATGATTCTGCCGGAACACGATGATGATACTTTGACTGGTGAAGAGGCAGCTTCCATGCTGGCAGAACTGTCTGATGAAGGCGTCGAGACGCTGGCCGAAGCTGCTCAGACAGCTTTTGAGTCGGATGATGCGGTTACGCTGGAAGAATTTGTGACTGCACTTTGGGAACAGGCTGGCAGCCCGGTTGTGGATAATTACTGGGGACTGATCCGTTTTGAAGACGCAGGAAAAATTTCCAGTGATGCACGCGATGCTATGAGATGGGCAGATAAGAATGGCCTGCTTTCTGGTATTGAAGGAGATAAGCTCAATTCTGCCGAGAATATCTCTGAAACACTGGCAAAAGAAATCCTTGCTCAGTATCAGGAACTGGATGGTTAATTAGTATAGTATTAAAAAACCGGCGTGTTATTTCGTAAAGAAATAGCACGTCGGTTTTCTGCGCCAGTCAGATGAATTTATGAAATCTGGTGGTTGGCAAATGCTCTGCGGGAAGCAAAACCGCCGATTCCCAAAAATAGAATGGCAGCCGGGACAGCCCATATCGCATACAGTATACCATTATTCATCTGTTCCACCGAAAGAAGCGAGACAGCCAGCACATGATACAGCGGCAGAAGTCCGACCAGTCGAAACAAAGGATTTGTTTCTGAGATCGGCAGCAAAACAGGGAACAGGAAAACTGCTATTGACGAGACGAAAGCCACAATTTGATTTTTGCTGATTGCGGACAGAAACAGCGTAATTCCAGTTGCACTGAGTGTACAG